>JANMKJ010000012.1:0-11498 GCA_031371945.1 Rhodobiaceae bacterium | reverse complement strand
ACGGCAAAACGTTCTACGACCCTGCAGTCAACTGGATGTATGCAGCCGAACCAGACCCCGGTCTCAACGGCCAGCGCGACCATTGGCCCCGGGGCAAGGTATTGGGTGGTTCAAGTTCCATCAATGCCATGGTCTATATTCGTGGACCCAGGGAAGATTATGAGGCCTGGGAAGCGGCTGGCAACGTGGGTTGGGGCTGGGCAGATGTTCTACGCTGCTACCGCGCCATGGAAGACAACGAAGCGGGTGCCAACGAGTTTCGTGGCGTTGGCGGGCCGTTGCACGTGCGCACGGGTCCCACCGACTTTCACAAGCTCTACATCAACTTCCTGTTGGCCAGTTCCTTTGCCGGACTTTCCGTCAACGAGGATTTCAATGGCGCTACCCAGGAAGGTGTTGGGCCGTACCAGTTCACCATCAAGAAGGGCCGTCGCCAGTCAGCGGCCAAAGCCTTCCTGCGTCCGGCCATGAAGCGGAAGAATGTGACCGTCGTGACCCACGCGATCGTAACGCGCGTGCTGTTCGAGGGAACCCGGGCCGTAGGCGTTGAATACCGCAAGCAAGGGGAAACCCGAAAGGCGCTCGCCAATCGCGAAACCATTCTTTCGGGTGGCGCCATCAATTCTACCCAGCTCCTGCAGCTCTCGGGCATAGGTCCTGCCGCCCATTTGAGAAAGCATGGCATTACAGTCTTGGCCGATAATCCAAACGTCGGTCGCAATATGCAAGATCACGTGGGTTTGAACTATACCTACCGCATGAAGGTTGCCACCCTGAATGATGAGTTGCGCCCATGGTGGGGCAAGCTGCGGGTTGGGTTGCGTTATCTACTTCGCCGGAGCGGACCTTTGAGTCTGAGTGTCAACCAGGGCGGTGGATTTTTTCGCACATCGGAAAATCACAAACTGCCCAACATGCAACTCTACATGCAGGCGTTCTCAACACTGCTGCCGCGCGCCGGCGAACGGCCGGTGTTGTCGCCTGATCCGTTTTCAGGTTTTTCGCTGGGCCTTTCCAACTGCCGGCCTAGCAGCCGGGGCTTCATCGAAATCCAGTCGGCGGACCCGCTTGTCCACCCGCGCATCGTCGCCAATGCCTATTCCACCGAAGGCGACGTGAGTGAAATGCTGGATGCCGTAAAGTTCATTCGCAAAATCGCGGCCCAGAAACCGCTTGCAGATGTCATTGCCGAGGAACTACGGCCGGGACCTGCTTGCGTGAGTGACGCAGACCTGATTGCAGATTTTCGCCAACGCAGTGGTACGGTTTATCACCCCTCCTGTACGGCGCGCATGGGGCCGGATTCTGCCACCTCGGTTGTGGACCCCAACTTGCGTGTGCATGGCATCCAGAATTTACGCGTATGTGACGCTTCGACCTTCCCCAGTCTCATTGCCGGAAACACCAATGCTCCCTGCATGATGATGGGCTGGCGCGGTGCAGAAATTATTTTGGCAAGCTAGGGCGTCACAATGCAGCGGCGTTCCTTGCCCGTGTGGGACTTATAGGTGCCGGTTTCCTTATTAAAGGATGCATACTTGTTGTCGCAATAAGCATTCCACGCGTCGGTGCCTTCGACCAATTCAGCCTTCGCTTCGACTTTCGCTGCAGGTTTTTCAACAACAGGTTCGGGCTGCTTGATGGACGCAACCTTCTTCTTCTGCACGGGCTTGGCCTTGGGCTTTTCAACCTCAATCGTTGCGGTATTGTATTGCGCCATGCAATCGCCGTAGCTGTCACGGTAGGTGAGTTGCCATTCATCCACGTCGGAAGTTTTGGCAGAAGCAAAGTCCTTGGCGTAAATTTCACAGTAGGACTTGCTATCGGCCTGCGCCCCATTTGCCGAAACAATAAAAGCCAACACACTCAGCACATACATACGCATGGGAAAACCCTCTCACAAACAAGGTTAACCATGACGCCCAATTATGGCAGACTTGCGATCTCATTTTGACGCAAAAAGTCAGTTGCCGCAGCCACTGCGGTCGAAAAACACGCCTGTAACAAGTAACCGCCAGTTGGCGCTTCCCAATCCAGCATTTCACCCACCGCATAGCAACCCTTGATTTTAGTGAGCTGAAAGTTCGCGTCAACTTCGGTTCGGGCAATACCACCTGCCGACGATATAGCCTTGGCAATGCCAGCAGGACGCAGGATTTTGACAGCGACGTCCTTGATGCCTTCAGCCGTCATCGGCGTATGGGTTTCATGCATCAGCGAGATGGCAACCGGTGTCAGCCCCACGGTTTTGCGCAAGTAAGTTGAGAGGCTTTGCTTGCCGCGCGGCCTGGCCATTTTTTCAGTGAGTGCGGCCTGGGTAAGGTCCGGGCGGAAATCGATCTGCAAGGGCTCGCCGGGAGCTTCGCGCATGAAGCGAGACAGGGCGTAAATAGCGCCGCCCTCAATTCCCTCCTTTGATATCATCAGCTCGCCACGCACCTTGTTGTTGGCGTAGGTGATACTGACGTTTTTGATAGGCACGCCAGCAAAGCGGTCGCGAAAGTGCGGGGTCCAGTTGACCAGGAAGCGGCCATTCGACGGCTTGAAACCGTTGACGCGAATGCCCGCGGTCCGAAAGGCCGGAACCCAGGCCGCATCGGAACCGAGGTGCGGCCAACTCGCACCTCCCATGGCAAATATCGTGGGCTTGCCATCAAAGCCTTCCCACCGCTCGCGGGATTTGAGAGTTACACCCAAATCACCCAAGCGCTTCAACCAGGCGCGCAGCAGTGGCGAGGCTTTCATCTGCTTGGGAAATACCCGGCCCGATGAGCCCACAAAAGTTTCAATGCCAAGGCCATTGCACCAGGCAATAAGGGCCTCGGGTGGAAAGGCGCGAATGGCAGGTTCAAGAAAATCCTTCGCTTCGCCATAGCGGGCGATGAGGGCATCGAGCGGTTCGGAATGGGTGAGGTTGAGGCCTCCCCTGCCCGCCAGCAGAAATTTTCGTGCGGGTGCCGCCATGTGATCGTAGATCACAACTTCGGCCCCCCCCCTTGCCAAAACTTCCGCCGCCATGAGGCCCGCGGGTCCGGCCCCTATAACCGAGACTTTAGGCTGCTTCACGGCGCAGTGGCTGACACATGCAGTGAACGCCACCACCAGCTTGAACGAACATGCTCATTTCGGGATCATAAACCTTGAAGCCCGCTGCCCGCATGTTTGCGTTCAGCCCGGTGGCTGAGCGGGTGGATAGCACGGCATCATTGCCGAGGGCTACTACATTGCAGCCCAGCGCCATGGTTTCCTTGAACGAGGCTGGAATGATTTCGATCTTCTTGGACTTGAGCCATTGCACCACGTCGTCCTCGGTGGTTTCGAGGCACACGGCTGCACAATTTTCATTGAGCATGCACACCATCAGATCTATATGCACATAGAACTGGTCGATCGGGGCATATTTGATTTCCCAGCCCTCTTTCCTGAACCATTCGGCAGCCTGTTCGGCGGCCACGAATTCTGAGCGGTGGTCGGTATAGCCTACCAGTGCCACGCCGGGCTTGATGATGTTGAAATCGCCGCCCTCGAAATTGCCGGCTGAAATCATGTCGTAGATCGGGATGTCGTTTTCGAGGTAGAAGCGCAGGACAGCGGCGTATTCACCCCGGCGGCGCGGATTTGCCAACTGGCAGATCACGGCACCATAGGGCGACATGAAGGAACTGTCGCGGGCGTAGACCTGATACGGGTTGTTCATGTCGAGCGGCAGGAAATGGGTTTTCACGCCGGCTTCCTGATAGGCATCCACCATTTCGCGGTGCTGGCGCATGGCCACCTGCTTGTCGAACTTGTAACCCTTGCGGATGGTGTCGCGCACGAGTGACGACCATTGGGCATTTTCCAATCCCATCCAACGGAAACTTTCGGCAGGCCCGAGCAGCACATCCTTCAAGGGGCCAGTTTCGGACTTCAAATACCAATTGGTCATCAGCGGGGTTCCGCCGCCCTCAACACGGGCGCGCAGCGGTATTGCAGACTTGGTCATGGGGGCTCCTCAGTAGGGACGGTCGAAGTATTCGTCTGAGGTCATAGCGTAAATATCAACATTTTCAATGCGGCCGTCACCAACGGCATAGGCCCCCACCTGCTTTTCATGGCGCATGCCGATGCGGGCTGCGAGCTTGGCGGACGCGGTATTCGCGGTCATCACCTTGCACCATACGCGCCGGGCCTTCAGCCGCTCAAAACTCAGGCCGAGCAAGGCACCACCGATTTCGGTGCCAAAACCACAGGCCCACATGGCCGGATGAACTCCCCAGCCAATTTCAAATGCATTGTCCCGGTGCGCAATCATGAAGCCATCGCCAATGGCCTCGCCAGATGAGCGCTCTTCGGCAGCAAGATGGAACACATTACGGCGGTCGTCGCCCTGGCGGGCAACGGTGCGGGCAACGAAGGCCCCTACTTCGGCCTCATTCTGCAGGCGCAGGGTCGTGAACCGCTGGTAGCGCGGCTGCATCATGAACCCGGCGAAAGCCTTGGCGTGGTGCAATGCCATTTCGCGCACCAGCAAATTTGGTGTTTCAACGGATGGCAATGTTGTCAGAGTCGTCATTATGCGGTGATCTTAACCATAAAGTTCCCGGCTTGGAAACAGTCTTTCCAAAAAATTGGCCCTGCAGGTGGCGTTCCTGACAGGGCCGGACTTTGTGATTTCTCACTTAGATAATAACATCAATACTATCGGACCGAAAGAAAGCCCGTTTCAAAATTTGCAGATTTAGAATTTAACTCCGGAAGACTTAGGTGGCGTCATTATCTGAGACCTCGCTTCATATAGAGCGGATATCATGTGCTTTCTGCAACCAGCCGTCAAATCACAAATTGTATCAAAGATGCCAACTGTCGCAGTGCGCTTTTCTGGATTGAATTGTACCTGGCAGTAAGCTTAGAATGATTCCAACTTTATTAACCACAGTGGAGACTGCCGCATGGCCAAAAATCCGACAATGACGACCTCATCAGGAGCCGCCATTCCCGATAATCAGAATTCCATTACGGCGGGCCCCCGCGGCCCTGTACTTTTGCAGGACTATCAACTGGTTGAAAAGCTGGCACACCAAAACCGTGAGCGCGTTCCAGAACGCGTTGTGCATGCCAAGGGCTGGGGGGCATTCGGCACCCTCACCATCACCAACCCTGACATTTCCAAATACACCAAGGCATCAGTTTTCAGGTCCGGAGCCAAAACAGATATGCTGGCGCGCTTCTCCACCGTGGCCGGCGAGGCAGGTGCTGCTGATGCCGAGCGCGACGTGCGTGGATTTGCCCTCAAGTTCTACACCCCGGAAGGCAACTGGGATCTGGTCGGCAACAATACGCCTGTGTTCTTTGTGCGCGACCCGGTAAAATTTCCGGACTTCATCCATACGCAAAAACGCCATCCCCGCACCAACATGCGGTCGGCAACGGCGATGTGGGATTTCTGGTCACTTTCCCCCGAGTCTCTGCATCAGGTCACAATCCTTATGTCTGACCGGGGTTGCCCGGTAGCCCCCATGTACATGAATGGCTACGGCTCCCACACCTACTCCTTCTGGAATGATGCGGGTGAGCGCCATTGGGTGAAATTCCATTTCAAGACCATGCAGGGCCACAGGCATTATACCAACGCCCAATCCAGCGAGGTCATTGGCAAAACCCGCGAGTCATACCAGGAAGAACTGTTTGGCGGAATTGAGCGCGGCGAATTTCCAAAGTGGAAAGTACAGATTCAGCTCATGCCGGAAATGGATGCCGATAAGACAAGCTATAATCCCTTCGATCTTACCAAGGTCTGGCCCCACGGCGAATATCCACCAATTGATGTGGGAGTCCTCGAGCTCAACCGCAACGCTGACAACTACTTTGCGCAGATCGAACAGGCAGCTTTCTCTCCTTCCAACATCGTGCCGGGCATTGGCTTCTCACCTGACAAAATGTTGCAAGCTCGCATCTTCGCCTACGCGGATGCCCACCGTCACCGGCTCGGAACCCACTACGACACCATTCCGGTGAACCAGCCGAAGAACCCAGTGCACCACTATCACCGAGATGGCCAGATGAACACGTATGGCGGTATCAAGACTGGCAATCCTGACGCTTATTATGAGCCCAACTCCTTCGGTGGACCGGTTGAAGATAAATCCGCACTTGAACCGCCACTTCGCATTTCGGGTGACGCAACGCGTTACAACCATCGCGATGGAAACAACGACTATGTTCAGGTAACTGCCCTCTTCAACCTGTTTGACACGGCCCAAAAGCAGCGGCTCTACAGCAATTATGCCGATGCCATGGGGACTTCGCTGCCCAAGGACATTGTTGAGCGCGCCTTGGGGCACCTGGCGAAGGTACATCCAGATTATGAAAAGGGTGTCCGCGCTGCACTGGCGGCCAAGCTCGCGGCGGAGTAGTCTGGAACCACGAATCGGGAATGTTTGTAACCTCCCATGCGTAACAGACTGGGGCGGGCTTTTTGGAAAGCCCGCCCCGTTTTCATTTCATGTGATCAATCGTCAGACAGAAGTGATTTGTGGATGACGCCACCAAGTACTGCACCGAGGATTGGTGCGACCCAGAACAGCCACAGCTGCTGAATGGCCCAGCCCCCTGCAAAAACCGCAACAGCAGTTGAACGGGCCGGGTTGACGGACGTGTTGGTCACCGGAATGGAAATAAGGTGGATGAGGGCGAGTGCAAGGCCGATGGCAATGGGGGCAAATCCCGCAGGAACCCCCTTCCCCGTCGAACCCAAAATGATGATCAGGAAAAACGCCGTGAGCACCACTTCGGCGATGAGAGCTGCAAACATGGAGTATCCACCTGGGGAATGTTCGCCATATCCGTTGGAGGCAAAACCGCCCGCAGTCGAGAAATCGGCCTTGCCGGATGCGATGAGATACAGGACAAAGGCACCAGCCACGCCGCCTACGACCTGGGCTGCCACATAGCCCGGCAGGTCTCCCCAGGCAAAACGCCCGGCCGTTGCCAGGCCTACGGAAACGGCTGGGTTAAAATGACCGCCTGAAATGCCACCTACCGCGTAGGCCATGGTGAGGACTGTGAGTCCAAAAGCCAGTGAAACGCCAACAAACCCAATGCCAACGTCAGGAAAACCAGCCGCCAGAACGGCACTGCCGCAGCCCCCAAACACCAGCCAAAATGTGCCAAAAAACTCCGCGCCCAGTTTTTTCATCATACCCCTCCGGTTTGATAAAGATTAAATGCATGATTTGCACCGCCGCGGACCGTGCCAATGCGTGGTTAATTATTGGTAAACGGAGTCGGTTGCTTAATGTTAATACTGGATATTATTGACTTTTAACTGAAAAGCCCGTAATCCCCACGGCAATAGCGCGCCCCTTGGCATTAGCGAATTACCCCCGGGCGTCACCTTAATTTTCATCGCTAGAACGGTCTTTCAATATTACATGAATTTTTCTGAACTCGGACTCAGTCCAAAAGTACTCGAAGCAATTACGACTGCTGGCTATACGACTCCTACCGCCATCCAGGCGCAGGCCATACCTTTCGCCCTGCAACGCAAAGACGTGTTGGGCCTTGCACAAACAGGCTCAGGCAAAACTGCGGCCTTTGTTCTGCCCATGCTCACCTTGCTGGAAAAGGGCCGCGCCAAGGCACGCATGCCGCGCACGCTCATCCTCGAACCCACGCGCGAACTTGCAGCCCAGGTGCAGGAAGCTTTTGAAACACTTGGCGCCCAGCACAAGCTTACCGTTGCCCTTCTCATTGGTGGCGTTGCGTTTGAGCCGCAGGCAGCCAAGATCAACCGAGGTGCAGATGTTGTGATTGCAACACCTGGTCGCCTGCTCGACCACATGGAACGCGGCGGGCTTTTGCTTACCGGAATCGAGATGCTTGTGATCGATGAAGCTGACCGCATGCTCGACATGGGATTTATCCCGGACATTGAAAAGATCTGCAAATTGCTGCCTTTTACGCGGCAAACCCTGTTCTTCTCGGCGACCATGCCGCCGGAAATCCAGCGCCTCACCACGCAGTTCCTGCACAATCCCAGACGCATCGAAGCAAGTGCACCGAGTTCAACTGCTGCTTCAATCGAACAGCACCTGGTGAAGGTGCCGCATGATGCCACGCAAAAGCGCGATGCCTTGCGCATATTGCTCCGTACACAAACCAATGTGAAGAATGGCATCATTTTTTCAAACCGCAAGACCACTGTTGCATTGCTGGAGAAATCCCTGCGCAAGCATGGCTTCAGTGCCGGCGCCCTGCACGGAGACATGGACCAGTCAGCGCGAATCAAGATGCTGGCGGCTTTCCGCAACAATGAGGTGACTTATCTCATTGCTTCTGACGTTGCCGCGCGCGGACTTGATATTCCGGACGTGAGCCATGTGTTCAATTTTGATGTCCCGATCCATGCCGAGGATTATGTACACCGCATCGGCCGCACCGGTCGCGCCGGGCGGGAAGGCCATGCCTTTACCATGGTCACCCGTGAGGAAGCCAAGTACCTCAACGCCATTGAAGCGCTGATCAAGAAAGACATTCCCTATTACGACATCGGCGAAATAGCTGCCGGTGACGAAGCCCCTGCGCGAGAAGAGCGACCCCGTCGTGGTGCAAAGTCTGGGCACCGGGCCAGGGAAAAACCCAAGGCTGTGGAGAAGACGGTCGCCTCTGAAACGACCCCTGCTCCACATCCTGCTGCAGCACCGAAGCCGCCGCGCGCCGCGCAGCCCACTCGGGCGGCCGAACCGCGCAACAACAGACCAGAGCGGGTTTTGGAAGATGCGCCCGATGATGGCGGCTTCCACAAGGGCAATATGCCAGCCTTTCTCATGCGGAAGTGATTGCGGTATATTTTTTTGCAACCAATAGTTGAAATTGATTTCAAGTAAGCTAGGAGCGTCTCACAGAGGCATTCGGCATTTTAGGCTATCTGGTTGCGCCCCGTTGCAAGACCCTGTTTGCGGCCGCTTAGAATGGCCGCAAGCCCCAATCGAGAGTTCAAGACGTTGCGACCAGCCACAAGCGTCCATAGGGCGGTACCTGCAATTGGTCGTCAGGTGTTGCCACTCCAGCATCATTCAGTATGTCGTACGGCTCTGCAATTGCGTGGTCGCGAGCAAGCCTTGCCTCGACTTTCTGCCAGAACTCGCTGAAATTGAAAATCGCCAGCAACGACCCTTCGTCGCTGTTGCGCACGAAGGAAAATATGGCGGGGTTTCCCGATTCCACAATTTTCGTTGGATTGCCAGCAGCGAGATAGGGTGTGCTTTTGCGGCGACGAATGATGTGTCTTGTACCGGCAAGGATGGTCGTCTGAGTTTTTGACAAATTGCCCCACTGCATTTTGGGACGGTGCATCCAGCGGTTATCGTGGGCGTGGGCCGGGTCCTTGGCAAAATCATAGTCGTTAGTCAGGCCAATTTCGTCACCCATGTAGAAAAGCGGCACGCCGCCAAATGACGCCATGAGGGCAACGCCCATCAGCATGCGATCAATGGCCGTTGCGGTTTCAGTTTCGGTCACCGCCGCCTCGAGGCCTGCGAGACTGGCAAATGTTCCACAATTGCGGCGGTCGCCGGTTTCCGGATTTTCCTGGAAAATTCCTCCCCGTGCGAACGAACCCTCGTGTTGGCCGCAATAGAAATCTGCGAGGAAGTTTCGGTGGCCGGGTCCGGACACATGGGGAATGGCGGCGCCATCCTCCTCGGTGATGGCCCAGCCGATATCGTCATGGCAACGCATGTAGGTGGCCCAGCTGGCGTTGCGGAAACTCTCAGGGAAATGAGTTTTGAGCGTATGGCACATCAACGCCGTCTGGCGCGTCGCCAGGGACGACCAGTAATGCACCATGAGATTGTTGTGGTAGGCGAGGTTGGCTTCCCGGTCGGTGTGCCTGCCGGAGCCGAGGTATGGTACCAGATCGCGAGGTGCTACGATGGCTTCGGCCTTGTGGATCAATGCCGGGGCTGCGATGCGGGTGGCAGCGCGCAGGGCCTGAAGAAGGTCATGGACCTGTGGCAGGTTTTGGCAATTGGTGCCAAGCTCCTTCCACATGAAGGCAACCGCATCGAGCCTCAGGCAATCCACTCCCTGGTTGGCGAGATTCAACATGATGTCGACAATTTCAACGAAGATGTGCGGGTTTGCCCAGTTCAGGTCCCACTGGTGTTCGTTGAAGGTGGTCCAGACGTATTTTCCGAAATCCGGGTAGTAAGTGAAGTTGCCGGGCGCATCGTTGGGAAAAACCTCTACCAGGTTTTTTTCATACTCAAGTGTTTCGCGTTGCGTGCCGAACATGTGGTAATAGGCTTGATATTTGGCGTCACCGGCGCGGGCTTTCACCGCCCATTCATGTTCTTTTGCCGTATGGTTGAGCACGAGATCGACGCAAACGCTCATGCTCTTTTCGTGCAGGGTGCGGGTTACTTCCGCGAAATCATCCATAGTGCCAAGGGCCGGATTGATGGCGCGGTAATCCATGACTGAGTAACCACCATCGCTGTCACCCGGCCGTGGCTTGAGGCACGGCATGAAATGCACGTAGGTTACACCGAGATCTTCAAGGTAGTCCGTGTGATCAAGAACGCCTTTGAGATTCCTTGCAAAGCGGTCGATGTAGAACACATAGCCCACCATGGTTTCAGCCATGAACCATTCCGGGTTCAAATCCCGACTCAGGTCACGGTCCTTGAGTTCGGGGGCGCGTTCGGCCCAGCGGGAGTACAACAGCGACTTCAGGTCATTTTCAAATTCAGTCAGGTGGCCATAAATGCGGCGCAAGGGCTGGAGCAAATCCTGCTCACTGCGCTGCCAGCGGAGATCAAACAAGCCCCGCGCGCGCATGTTAGTGGCTGGCTGTTGCCGGGGTGAGTTGTACGCTTTCGCCGCAACCGCAGGCGGAGGTCTGGTTGGGATTGTTGAAGGTGAAGCCGGATTTGAGTGCCGAGGTCTGGTAATCCATTTCGGTGCCGTGGAGGAACAGGATGGCCTTAGGATCGATCAATACCTTCACACCCTTTTCCTCAATCACTTCGTCATAGGGCTTGGCTTCGGTTGCCCATTCCATGGTGTATTCCATGCCGGCACAGCCGCCGTTCTTCACGCCCACGCGTAGGCCCAGCACAGGCTGGTCGGAGCGCTGAATGATTTCCTGCACTCGCGCTGCTGCCGCATCGGTGAGCGACATTACCTTGGGCCGGGCACGGGGTGTTGCTGTAGCCATATTCATTCCTTACCACATATTCATTGCGACGCGTGCCTCTTCGGACATGCGGCTATGATCCCACGGCGGGTCAAAGACGAGGGTTGCCTTGGCGCTGGCCACGCCGGGCACGGTTGAAACCGCGTTTTCCACCCAGCCTGGCATATCACCGGCTACGGGGCAGCCCGGTGCGGTCAGTGTCATGTCGATTGCCACGTTGCGGTCATCGTCGATATCCACCTTATAGATCAGGCCCAATTCATATATATCGACGGGGATTTCCGGATCGTAAACGGTCTTGAGGGCCAGCACAATGTCA
>JANMKJ010000442.1:0-6180 GCA_031371945.1 Rhodobiaceae bacterium | reverse complement strand
GGGCAATTCGGCCAGAGTGTTTTCACCATCCTTGAGCCTGATGCTGCCCGTTGGCAAAAGTTCACCACCCAAAAGTCCTGCCCAATGGGCGGGGTTGGACTTTACCGTGATATCAGTGGGCGCCTGCCTGAGGTGGGCCATGGCGATGTCCTGGGCTACGGTTTCACCGTAGGCTTGCACCCACTGGGCCCAGAGCCAATCCGGCGTATTCAACCTCGGACCATTGACCGACTGCAAGACCATTTTTCCGCCGGTAGAAATCTTGCGCAGCACCGCGTTGATCAAACCTGAAAAGTGCTGGGCCTTTTGGTCCTGCTTTGCCAGATCAACGGAAAGATCAATGGCCGCATGGGGGCTTACATCCATGAACAGGATTTGAGCCGTGCCGAGGGTCAGAATATCAACGGCCATGCCGGAAGATTTTGGCAAGGGCTTGGTCAGGAATGTCGCCAGCACGGCGGCTATTTCACCGCCATGGCGCAGGCATGAAGCCGCCAGCGCGTGGGCAAAGGCCCGGTCGCGCCCCTCAAGGATTTTGAATTCAGGATCTGTTTCGAGCAATTGATCAAGGGAACGTTGATCCAGTGTTACGCCCTGCAACAGGCTTATGGCAGCGCGTCTGGCCCCCAGGCCAGGCTTCTCAGATTTGATCATCGTACCAAGTTAGCCCCATGGGCCTTTTCGAGCCTGGCTTTGAGCAGGGGTTGGCTGGTTCATAAGGGCTGCCATGCTTTCAAGTTCGGCGACACGATTTTCGGTCGCAGGATGTGTAGAAAACAGATTGTCCATGCGCTGTCCAGACAAAGGATTGATGATGAAGAGATGGGCCATAGCTGGATTGGCTTCGGCGGCTGCGTTTACCGTGCGATGTGCGGCACTTTCGATTTTGTAAAGGGCCGACGCCAGGGCTCGGGGGTCGCCTGAAATTTCTGCACCGCCACGGTCAGCCTCATATTCGCGGGTACGGCTCACGGCCATTTGCACCACCATGGCCGCCAGGGGTGCCAGAATCATGAGGGCAATGCCGCCCAAGGGGCCCAAGCCACTGTTGCGGTCCCGGCCTCCGAAGAAAAAACCAAAATTGGCAATCATGGAAATGGCGCCGGCAAGGGTTGCCGTAATGGTCATCATCAATGTGTCATGGTGTTTGATATGGGCCAGTTCATGGGCCATGACGCCTGCGACTTCCGCAGAATTCAGAGTCTGCAAAAGCCCGGTCGTGGCCGCAACAGCGGCATTTTCCGGATTGCGTCCGGTTGCAAACGCGTTGGGTTGCGGATTGTCCATCAGATAGACCTTGGGCATGGGAAGATTGGCATTTTGCGCCAGCCTTGCCACAATGTCATAGAATTCAGGCGCGGTTGCCCGGTCAATTTCCTGGGCCCCTTGCATGCGAAGCACCATCTTATCGGCATTCCAATAGGCAAAAAGGTTCGTGCCCGCCGCGAATATGAATGCCACCACCATGCCACCCTGGCCACCCAGCAAATAGCCAATGGCCAGGAACAACCCGGTGAGGGCTGCCAACAAAAGACCGGTACGCATTGTATTCATGGCGAGACATTTCCTTTTCTGAGGGTTAAAATGGTATCGACCAGGAGTTTCAGCAAGGATGAAAAAAGACAATTTGAGCATGGCGGCGTCGCGCGCCCTGGCGGAAGCAGAGCAGCGCCGCGCCGCAGCTTTCGCCATGGAGCGCCCGACGGAGATGGGCGGGCGCAAAGGCCTGGAGCCAACGCGCTACGGCGACTGGGAGACAAAGGGCATTGCCTCTGATTTCTGACCCTGGGCGCTCGTTGATTATTGCAACGGAACATGATGTAGCAAGAGGCGTGGCGTTTCTCGTGGGTCGCGAGCCACGGTTTGCTGACATCGTCGAAAAACACGGGCTGCCGCCGGTAAGGCGGGTGGAAAACTGTCTTGCAAGCCTGCTCGGTATTGTTACGGAACAACTCATTTCATTGCAGGCAGCAGCAGCCATCTGGAAGCGGATCGAGGCCCGCCTGCATCCCTTTGAACCCGCGGCAATCGTAGGGCTCAGCCATGACGAGTTGAAGCAACTTGGTTTGTCGGGCGCCAAGGCGCGCTGTTTTCACATGGTTTCAACGGCTGTGCAGGGTGGCCAACTCAACTTTGCGGCACTAGAGGCGATGTCAGATGACCAGGCGCTTGCGACACTGGTAGCGCTTCCCGGTATTGGTCCCTGGACTGCGGATATTTATGTGCTGGCGGCATTAGGCAGGGCGGATGTTTGTGCGGGCGGAGACCTTGCCTTGCAAATTGCGGCCCAGGACTTGTTTGCCTTGAATGAGCGCCCAAGTGCAAAGACCTTCCTCACCCTTGCCGAGGCATGGCGGCCTTGGCGATCAGTTGCAGCCCGCCTGTTGTGGAGCCACTACCGAGGGCTAAAAGGCCTCGGCCAAGCCGTGAATTGAACCCCTTCACAGGACCGTTGCACAAGATGTAGTATGCATTGAAACCGAGACCGCAAGAGGTTTAGATTGTACCACGCGACTGTCGCACCGGAGGCCTGCCCTGCGCTTGTTCTCAACGCCGACTACCGGCCGTTGAGTTACTATCCCCTGTCCCTGTGGGGCTGGCAGGATGCAATCAAGGCCGTGTTTCTCGACCGGGTCAACATCGTTTCAGAGTATGACAGGGTCGTACGCAGCCCGTCGTTTGAATTCAAATTGCCCAGTGTCGTTTCGCTGAAGACCTACGTGAAGCCGTCGCGCACCCCGGCGTTTACGCGGTTCAATGTTTTCCTGCGCGACCGGTTTACCTGCCAGTATTGCGGCTCCCATGAAGACCTCACATTTGACCATGTCACGCCACGTTCAAAGGGCGGGCAAACGGCGTGGGACAATGTTGTAGCGGCGTGCTCGCCCTGCAATCTGGCAAAGGGTGGATATTTGCCGCATGAGGTCAGGATGTTTCCGGCCCACAAGCCGCACTGTCCCAGTGTCAACCAGCTTCACACCAATGGCAGGCATTTTCCGCCGAACTACCTGCACCAGAGCTGGCAGGACTATCTGTACTGGGATACGGAACTCGATCCTTAACGGCGTGCGCCGAGCATCGCTACAATTGCCAGTCCAGCTGAAATGATCGCGTTCCAGCCGGCAAGCGACAAGCCGAAAATACGCAGGGCAGCTTCGTCACACATGACCACGGGCTTGGTAAGATCAGGAAGGCCACTTAATGTGCCGGTACCGGTACAGGTATCGGGTCCAGCCCACCATTTCCATTCGACGCCTGCGTGGAAGGCACCAAAGACAGCACTTGCCAACATGATTGCGGCCAGGAGGTAAAGGCCCATTCTTGCATTCGACTTCAACGACAACAGGATCGCTGAAACAGCAATCGCCGCATAATAGGCCCAGCGCTCCATAAGGCAGAGGTGGCAGGGATCATAGCCTGCAAATTCGAATAGCCATGCACCTACGATGGTGGCTGTTGCCACAACAAGAATGAGGAGCAGTGAATTTCTTTGGGTCAACGCATTTAGCATGTTGTGGCCATTCCTGATGTGCTTGCATATTTGAGTATGAGATATATCGCAATGAGCGCTGCTGCGGCAATCATGGCAATCAGCCCCAGGCGCTTCTCAATAAAATTGCGAATGGACTCACCGTAGGTTTTCAAGGCCCAGGCCAGCGCAAAAAATCTGATGCCACGCGCCACAATGCACGACACAACAAAGAACACGAAATTTACGTGAATGACACCGGCCAGAATGGTAACGATCTTGATGGGTGGAAGATGCGCCAATCCGGACGTGACAAGCAGCAGCATCAGCGTGCCTTCTCCCGTACAGTTCTTTAGCCTTTCGAACTCTGCAAGCTTGCCGTAAAACTCCAGAACCGGTTGAGCGATGGTTTCGTAGGCCAGTGAACCGAGGACATATCCCGCGATGCCACCGAGTGTGGAGAAAACGGTCGCCACCAGTGCAAAGCGGTAGGCACGTTCTGGCCGGGCAAGGGCCATTGGCAAGAACAAGACATCAGCGGGCACGAGAAATATGGAACTTTCGATAAATGCAATGACAGCCAACCAGACTTCAGCCGTCTTGCGGGCGGCCAGTGAAAAGGTCCAGTCGTAGAGCCTGTGCAGCATCGTCACTCCAGATCGGTCTTGGAGCCGCGGAGAACCTTTGTCTTTGCGCGCTTCGATTTGGAGTCCAGCCGACGGGTCTTTGAAGCTTTGGTTGGGCGGGTTGCGATGCGCCGGACGGGGCGGATAGCGGCCCTGCGGAGAAGTTTGACCAGCTTATCGAGGGCAGTTGCGCGATTGCGCTCCTGGGTGCGATGTTCCTGGGAGGTCACGATGAGCAAACCGTCCTGCGTCAGCTGCCGTCCTGCCAAGGTCTTAAGGCGTTGCTTCAAGTCTTCGGGCAGGGTGGACTGGGCCACGTCGAATCGCAGTTCAACGGCGGTGGACACCTTGTTGACATTCTGGCCACCGGGTCCTGAGGCACGGATAAAGGATTCGGCTATGTCCCTTTCGTCGATGCTTATGGTGCTGGTTACCAGAATCATGATTTTCGACTTTAAGCGCCTTTCTGGTTGACGGCGCAAGCATCTAAGCATTAGAGAAATGCTCTTTGGTGCGCCCTTGTGGTGGAATGGTAGACGCGGCGGACTCAAAATCCGCTATCGAAAGATGTGGGGGTTCAAGTCCCTCCAAGGGCACCAAAGGAAGTTGGCCGCACTTTTATCGCAATTTTCAGTGTATAGGGTGGCTGAGCCCAAAGGATTCGCTGCGCTGAACCTTGAGGCTTGCAGGCAATATATTCAGGCAAGGATACATCTTGGCGGCGAAAACCCGAAAATCAGTGGCATTGATGGTAGCGTCGGCTTTTCTCATGTCGTCGGTGGCCCAGGCTGGACCTTCGGTTGTCTTTGATGCCGCAACCGGTGAAGTTATCGCCCATGAACGGGCGGGCGAGCCGTGGTATCCAGCGTCCCTCACCAAGCTGATGACGGCCTATGTCGTCTTCAAGAAACTCAAAGCCGGCAGTTTGAAGCTCGATCAAAATATAGTGGTGTCGCCACTCGCGGCTTCCCAGGAACCAAGCAAGATCGGCATTCCGGCAGGGGGTACAATTACCGTTGACCTGGCGTTGCAATCCCTGCTCGTTTATTCCGCTAATGACATGGCCTATGTGCTGGCTGAGGCGGCTGGTGGTACGGTTTACAATTTTGTGCAGGAAATGAACGCCACTGCCCTGAAGCTTGGACTCAGTGCCACCCATTTCGTTAATCCCATAGGCCTGTTTGATCCCCGCCAGTTGACGTCAGCGCTTGATATCGGCGCCTTGGCGGCTGTTGTCCTGGCGGATTTTCCAGAGCACCGCCATTATTTTTCGCAACAGTTCGTCACCTTCGGAAAGCGCAAGCTCATGAACCGCAACAGCCTGGTGCGAACCATGCCCGAAGCCGATGGCATGAAAACCGGGTTCGTGTGTAATTCCGGATTCAACCTTGTGGCGTCAGCCTCCCGCAACGGCCGAAAGCTCATTGCCGTCGTCATGGGTGCGTCAAGTTCCCAGGATCGGGCCGAACAGGCCCGCCGGCTGCTTGTGGAAGGATTTGAGCTACTGCCGTCGTCGGCCCGCCCACGCTTGGCGCAATTGCCGGATGATGCCTTGGGAGGAATCGTTCCTGCCGACATGACCACCACCGTGTGCAAGAAGAAGCCACCAGCTACATCGGTTCGTGCCAAGGAACTGGTAGGCTGGGGCATATCCTTCGGAAACTACGACACGCTGCAGAAGGCAGACATGGCACTGCGGGGGCGCATGATCAGTCCTGCGGGCATGGATGCGCCGGGCAAGGCAGGCGTAGTCCGCATGCCGGACAAACTTGGTTATGCAGCAATGCTGTGGAACATTGATCAATCCACCAGTCTTGCCCTGTGCAGCGACTACCGCTCACAAAATGCGACCTGTGACGTGATGACGCCGGAAGCCTTTGCCCAGATTGCGGCCCTTTCGGTCGACCAGGTGACGAATGCCAAATCCCCCGTTACGCAAGGTTCTGACGGTAGCAAGCCACAGAAAAAGAAACGCTCCAAGAAAACTCCCCGTTGAGCAATGCCATGGTAAGCCGTGTTAGTCTGGGTGTCATCTGCGCCCTTGCGGCAGCAGGCCTTTATGGCCTGGTTCCAAATTTTGTTCAT
>JANMKJ010000513.1:0-4476 GCA_031371945.1 Rhodobiaceae bacterium | reverse complement strand
AGCCTGGGCTTCGGTTCCCCTCCGGCACCCGGCGATGTCGTAACTGAATTGGATGAGAATGCCGAAGGTGGCTTTGATCCAAAGGCGGACCGCGAAGGCGATGCGCCCGGACTGCCCGAAACCTCCGCCAAATCGCTGATCGCATTGCTGTCTGGCCATAGTGGCGGCTCTGCCGTGTCCTCGCTTGACGACATCCGGGTAACCAATGCCTCGATACAGCTGTTTGACGAAGCCAACCAGTCCAACTGGTTTGCACCCGAGGCCGATTTGACCTTCAAGAAAATGCCCTATGGATTTGCGGTGTTTGCCAAAGCCTCAGTAGCCAGTGGGTCGACCGACTGGCGCACGGAAATTTCCGCCAACTACCGAACCGACCAGCAGTCCTTTTCCATCAGTGCACGCATAGAGGATTTGATCCCCGCGAACGTGTCGGACAAGATATTCGCACTCGCCCAGTTCGCACGCGTGAAAGTACCGCTGTCCGGCCACGCCGAGGTGGAAATTACCGATCAGGGTGAAATAACCAAGGCTTCCGCCGAGTTTGCCGCCGCCGCCGGCGTGGTCAGCCTGCCAGAATACATAGCCCAGCCAATCGTCATCGACGAGGGCGCGTTGCGGGTCGACTACGATGTGCCAAGCGGCGCCTTCAATATTGTTGACTCAATCATACTGATAGGCGGCTCCCGTGCGGAACTGACCGGCCGGGTGCTTCCCGTGCGGGCAGCTGATGGCAAGCTCACGGATTTCAAGATTGATCTCAAGGCAACCAACGTGAGCGTCGACACGCAAGGTACCGTCAAAAACCCGGTATTGGTGGATAAGGTTGAATTTATCGGCAAGGCGCCGGTGGAAGGCGCTGTCCTGGACATCGATGATTTCGTTGTCATGTCCGGAAATACTGGGGTTCGCATGCGGGGCAAAATCACCGGCGGGGAGCTTTCGGCTGGTATCCGGCTTGAGGGGCGCGTGCGTGATGTCTCGGCAGATTTCCTCAAAAGATTGTGGCCACCGATCGTGGCACCCAAATCGCGCAAATGGGTCACAGAGAATGTCCAGGCGGGAAAAATTTCCGAAGGCGCATTTTCCGTCAACATTCCGGTCGATGGCATGGCCGCCGCGATCCAGCAAAAATTCATGCCAAACGAAAACATCGATTTTCAGTTTTCCCTGCAGAATGTCTCAGCAAATTACTTCAAGGCTCTGCCAACCCTAGTTGATGCATCCGGTACGGCGCATCTGCGCGGTGACAGTTTTGATTTGAATATTGCAGACGGCAATCTGGTTCTGCCATCCCAGGGCACGGTCCAGGTGAGTGCGACGACTTTCTCCGCCAGCCATTTGCTGCTCGAGGAAGTGCCTGGTGTCATAAAAATCAATCTCGCCGCAAATGCCGCCGTACTGATGGAATTGGCAACCCAGCCCAGTCTCGATCTCATTAAGAAGTCAGGTATCGCCACTCCGGGTTTGAAGGGCCAGGCCACGGCCGTCATCAATTTGACGATGCCGATGATCAAGGATGTTCCACGCGAGCGTTTCAACGCCAGTGCCAACGTCAAGATCGTCAATGCAAGCATTTCCGATGTGGCACCAAATATTGATTTCAGCGACGGCACCCTGGACATCACATTTGATCGCAAGGGCATTGCGGCAACTGGACCCGTAAAGATCAATGGCTTTCCCGCCAGCATCAATTGGTCGAGGCCAGCCGGGCCAGATTCCAGGGCAACAGCGATATTGGAAACGGAACTGGACGACGATGGGCGTGAGAAACTTGGCATCAAGATTGGCAGCTACCTTCAAGGTCCGGCAAAAATTACGGCGACAATCGTGGGCCTGGGAGACAAAACTCAAACAATTGACGTCAAGGCAGACCTAAGCCGCTCGGAAATGACCATTGCTGCCATCAACTGGTACAGGCCGCCTACAAAAAATACGGTGGCAAGTTTCTCCTACGAAAATTCGGCGGAAAACGGTCGTAAGGTTGAGAACCTTGTCTTGAAAGGGCCAGGCCTCAGCATAAAGGGCGATGTCTTTCTCAAGAGCGCTGGTGGGTTGAAATCTGCCGAACTGTCGCAAGTCTGGTTGAGTGAAGACAACAATTTCAGCATGAAGCTTGTGCCCACGGAAAATGGCCAATCGCTTGCCATCAACGGCAGTTCGTTTGACGCAAGGCCTTTTGTAAAATCAATCTTCTCGCCCAGCGCTGCGGGTGGTTCGGGCAGTGAAGGCAACACCCAAACGCTTGACATCAACGCCCAGTTTGACCGGGTCATTGCCCACCGCGGAGAGGTGCTGACCGGTGTAACTGCAACCATCAACGTCCGCGGCAACCTCCTGGCCAAGGCTGAAATCGCCGGGCGCTTCCTTTCAGGCCTACCGCTGGTCATACGCGTGGCACCTGGTGATAATGTCCGAACACTTCAGATCAACAGCGGCGATGGCGGTGCAGCACTGCGCGCATCGAACCTTTATTCCAAGGTGGCGGGCGGTGGTTTGGAATTTACTGCTGTCATGTCAAATAACCGTGGCTCTGCCATCCAGAACGGGCAATTGAATCTCAGGGATTTCGCCGTCCGCAACGAAGCGGCACTTGCTAATATTGACAGCAAGGGGAAGGCAAAGAAATCTGGACCGCGCCGCGATGGCTTGAAGTTCACCCGGTTGCGGCTGCCATTCACCACCGATACAAAATTCATCCGCATTGGCAGCACGTTGCTGAAAGGCAATGACCTCGGCGCCACTG
Organism: Rhodobiaceae bacterium; assembly: GCA_031371945.1. GTDB lineage: Bacteria > Pseudomonadota > Alphaproteobacteria > Rhizobiales > Aestuariivirgaceae > Aestuariivirga. The sequence goes on along the minus strand of JANMKJ010000513.1, from coordinate 1,733 downwards.
CCGAGGGCCTTATCCGCAAGGCAGATGGTGCAATCGATATCACCGGTACCATCATACCGGCTTACGGTTTGAATTCCGCCATCAGCAATATACCATTGGTGGGGGATATTCTGACAGGCGGCAAGGGGCAGGGCATCTTCGGGCTGACATTTGCCATGGGCGGAACGTTCACCACGCCCAAGTTTCAAGTCAACCCCGTATCTGCCATTGCACCTGGCATACTGCGGAAGTTTTTTGAGTTTGACAGTTCGGGCCGGCCCTACAAGCCCAAAACCAATGAAGATACCAATTGAGGCTTACAGCGGCTTGAGCAGAACGTGTTTCTTTTTCCCCATGGAAAATTTGATTGAGTCCTGGGAGCCGCGAACCCCTTCATCCAAAACGAACTTTTCATCGGTGACCTGAACATCGTTGACCTTCAGTGCGCCATTCTGGATTGCCCGCCTGGCCTCGCCATTTGAAGTTGCAAATCCAGCCAATACCGCTGCGTGAAGAATTCCCGTTCCCTTGACGAGGTCAAGCGTGATCGATGGCAGACCCTCGGCACTCTCACCTTCTTCAAACGTACGGCGCGCCGTTTCGGCAGCTTCTGCCGCTGCACGGGCACCATGTACCAGCATCGTCGCCTCGTTGGCCAAGGTCTTCTTTGCCTCGTTGATTTCTGAACCACCCAACGCTTCGAGCCTTGCAATGTCTGCAAGCGACAGCTTGGTGAACAACTTCAGGAATTTTCCCACGTCAGCGTCTTCTGTGTTGCGCCAGAATTGCCAGTATTCATAAGGCGAGCGCATGTCGGCATTCAGCCAAACGGCCCCGCTGGCGGTCTTGCCCATCTTGGCGCCTGACGCCAACGTGATGAGCGGCGTCGTCAACGCATAGAGCTGGTGTGTACCCATCCTGCGGCCAAGGTCGATGCCGTTAGTGATGTTGCCCCACTGGTCGGACCCGCCCATTTGCAGGTTGCAGGCATAGCGCCGCGCCAGTTCCACGAAGTCATAGGCCTGCAGCACCATGTAGTTAAATTCGATGAACGACATTTCGTGTTCGCGTTCCAGCCGCAGCTTGACGGAATCCATTGCCACCATGCGGTTGACTGAAAAGTGCCGGCCCACATCGCGCAGCATTTCGAGGTAGTTGAGCTTGGCCAGCCACTCCGCGTTATCCACCATGAGGGAATCCTTGGGCCCGTTTCCGAATTTCAGGAACTTGTCGAACACCTGCTGAATGCCGCGTTTGTTGTCTTCAATATCTTCAAGTGTCAGCAGCTTTCGGCTTTCATCACGCCCCGATGGGTCTCCCACCCTGGTGGTACCGCCACCCATCAGGGCAATGGCCTTTTGCCCGGTTTCCTGCGCCCAATGCAGCAGCATGATTTGCACCAGTGAACCCACATGCAGGGATTTCGCCGTGCAATCAAATCCGATATAAGCCGTAACCTCACCTTTGGCGGCAAGCGCATCAAGACCCGCGGCGTCGGAGTTCTGGTGAATGTAGCCACGGGTTGAAAGGGTGTTAAGAAATTCTGATTTAAATGCGTTCATAATGGCTCGGCTATAGCATGGGAAAATCGCGTGTCAAAACTAGTAACTGCCTTGGGTCTCATGTCCGGAACCTCGCTCGACGGGATTGATGTGGCCCTTGTCAAAACTGACGGGGAAAACATCGTAGAACGCGGGCCTTCGATGACCTTCGCTTATAATCACGAGCAGCGCCGCCAGTTGCTTGACGCGTTG
>JANMKJ010000500.1:0-1684 GCA_031371945.1 Rhodobiaceae bacterium | reverse complement strand
CGCCATGCGGAGATGATAAAAGCTGAACTTTAGTCGGCTTATTTTTTCTTGGCCGCAACTTTCTTCTTTGCAGCCGGCTTGGCTTCCGCCTTCTTGTTCCTTGGCAGTGACTTTCTCTCAGGTGGTTTGGGCAAGGATTTTTCTTCGTCCCTCCCCAAATACTGGAATGCCAGATCTTCGCCCTTCAGCAGGATGCGAACGGTTCCGCCCTTGGCGAGCTTGCCAAACAGGACTTCCTCGGCCAGCGGCTTCTTGATGTATTCCTGGATAACGCGGGCCAGTGGCCGTGCACCCATCTGCTGGTCGTAACCCTTCTTGGCCAACCAATCGGCGGCCTCGTTTGAAAGCTCGATGTTGATCTGGCGTTCAGACAGCTGGGCTTCGAGCTGCAGGATGAATTTCTCCACAACCTTGCGGACCACTTCTGGCGGCAGGTGGCCAAAGGCTATGACGGCGTCAAGGCGGTTTCTGAATTCCGGCGTAAACATCCGGGTGATGGCCTCATTGTCTTCGCCATCCCTGACGGAGCTGCCGAAACCAATCGTGGCGCGGGCCATGTCCGATGCACCGGCATTGGTGGTCATGACCAATATCACATTGCGGAAATCCACGGATTTGCCGTTGTGATCGGTCAGCTTGCCATGGTCCATGACCTGCAACAGAATGTTAAACAAGTCAGGGTGGGCTTTTTCAATTTCGTCGAGCAACAGCACGCAGTGGGGATGCTGGTCAATGCCATCGGTGAGCAGTCCGCCCTGATCAAATCCCACGTAGCCTGGAGGGGCACCGATGAGGCGCGACACGCTGTGGCGCTCCATGTATTCCGACATGTCAAAGCGCAGCATATGCACACCCAGCACTTCAGACAGGCGCTTTGCGACTTCGGTCTTGCCAACGCCCGTCGGACCCGAGAACAGGTAGCTGCCGATCGGCTTTTCCGGTTCACGCAAGCCAGCCCGGGCCAGCTTGATGGCCGAGGTCAGGGCTTCGATCGCCTTGTCCTGGCCGAACACCAGTCGCTTCAATTCTACGGTCAGGTTCTTCAGAACCGTGGCATCATCCTTGGACACGGTTTTGGCCGGAATGCGGGCCATCGTCGCGATGGTGGCTTCAATATCGGCAACATCGATGATTTTCTTGCGCTTCTTCTCGTCCACCAGCATGAGCGAAGCACCGGTTTCATCGATCACGTCGATAGCCTTGTCGGGCAGCTTGCGGTCGCTCATGTAGCGCGATGAGAGCTGTACGGCGCTTTCAATAGCTTCGTTGGTGTAGGTGACCTTGTGAAACTCCTCGTAGTAGGGTTTGAGGCCCTTGAGGATGGCGATCGCGTCCGGCAGCGAAGGTTCATTGACATCAATCTTCTGGAAACGGCGCACAAGCGCCCTGTCCTTCTCGAAATGCTGGCGATATTCCTTGTAGGTGGTGGAACCCATGCAGCGCAGGTTGCCGCCGGCAAGGGCGGGCTTCAGCAGGTTAGAGGCATCCATGGCGCCGCCCGAGGTGGCACCGGCACCAATGACCGTGTGGATTTCATCAATGAACATGATGGCACCAGGACGGGCTTCGATTTCCTTGATGACCGCCTTGAGGCGTTCTTCAAAGTCACCGCGATAGCGGGTGCCTGCCAGCAGCACGCCCATATCCAGCATGTAGATCGTGCAATCCTTGAGAACATCCGGCA
>JANMKJ010000474.1:0-6373 GCA_031371945.1 Rhodobiaceae bacterium | reverse complement strand
GCCATGCTGGGGGCTTCGCTGAAATTTGAAGGCAAATTTATCTTGCAGACCAAGACCGACGGCCCGGTCGACATGATCGTCGCCGACTTTGCATCGCCCAATGGGGTGCGCGGCTATGCGCGGTTCAACAAGAAGAAACTGGAGGCGCTCAAGGCACCTACCCAGCAGGATTTGCTCGGCAAGGGCTATCTGGCCATGACGGTGGATCAGGGTTCGGACATGGAACGCTATCAGGGCATCGTGCCGCTTGACGGGACAACGCTTGCTTCGGCGGCGGATACCTATTTCAAGCAATCGGAGCAAATCCCCACGCGGCTGCGCCTGGTCTCGGGGCCGCTCCTGGCGCGGGGCGAGAAAACCACCCATTGGCGGGCCGGGGCCATTATGGTGCAGCATTTGCCGGCCGAGGGTGGCATAAGCCCCATCCCGTTTTCATCGGGCGACAATCCGGAAGGTGAAGAGCAAGTTGCGGAAGACGACAACTGGGTGAAAGCCAAGCTGCTGCTTGATACGGTCGAGGATCACGAGTTGCTCGATCCCACGCTGACCACGGAAGAACTGCTGTACCGGCTCTACCATGAGGATGGCGTTACGGTTTATCCCGCCACGGATATCGTGCGCCACTGCACCTGTTCCGCCGCCGCCGTCGAAACCATGCTGCGCAACTTCTCGGCGGACGACCGCGCCGACATGGTGGAGAACGGCGAGATCAAGGTGATCTGCGAGTTCTGCTCCAGCGAGTACCGGTTCGATCCAAAGGCGTTGGAGTAGGGTCATCCCCGCTCCCTCCCTCCTTCCGTCATCCCCGCGCAAGGCGGGGATCCACCTTCGCAGCTGGGTAGTTGGGTTCCCGCCTTCGCGGGAATGACGGTATTGGATTTTTATCCTTGACACCTACATTCCTATTGTGCCATTCGTGTTCATGTTATGTTCAACACGCGACAACAAGCATCCTTCGACTGGGCCGGAGCCCTGGCACTCAATGCGGAGGCACTCAGGGGCATTGTTGCAACCTTGTTCGCCATGTTGGGAGACGTCACGACGGAACGCCTGCCGGAGCAACTTTACCGCGCCGTATTGCGCGTCCTGCATCCTGCCGAGTCTGCAGTGCGAAGGCTCATCGTCATCGCAGCCCGTGGCCTTGTCGTAAAACCTGTCCCATCACGCCCTATCCCAAAGGCAATCGTCAGCACAGGCGAGCAATCGCGTCCCACTTTCAAGCTGTTCGATCCCCGGAAGCGTTTGACGACCGCGCCAGAAAGGGTCCCCCGCATCCACATCTTCAGTCACGATCCTACGGTTGCTGCCATCTTTGCTGCACGGGCGCGCAGCAATCCCATTCCGCAACCGGATGATGGACGCTTCAACTGCCAGCAGATTGTCCGGCGTCTCCAGGCGCTGAAGTCCGCCCTCGACAATCTCCCACATCAAGCAAAGCGCCTCGTGCGGGCAAGGCTGCGAAGAGACAAGATCCCACGCCTGAAATTCAAATCGCCGCTGCGACCGGGACCACCGCCCGGCCACCGCAAGATTAAGGTTCACGAGATCGATGAGATCCTCGCCGAATGCCACGGGCTGGCGCGGGACGCGCTGCGAGAAGATACGTCGTGAAACCATTACGTCATCCCCGCGCAGGCGGGGATACAACTCTGTGGCAAGCACGTTGGGTTCCCGCCTGCGCGGGGATGACGGACATTAAGTACTTCGTGATATTTTTTGAGTTGCGGATTGCCAGCCTACCGGCAATGCTCCAGCAGCCTTGCCATGAAGGCCTCGCACTTCTGCAGTTCGGACTTGTCGATATATTCGTCGGGCTTGTGGGCCTGTTCGATGGAACCCGGCCCGCAGATGATGGCGGGAATGCCGATCTGCTGGAACAGGCCCGCCTCGGCGCAATAGGACACGGCGTGGGTGCCGTTGGCTTCGGCCAGGTGCAGGGCGAGATGTTCGGCGGGGGAATTTTCTTCCGGTGCCAGGCCCGGCACGGCGTTGGTCTGGGTATTGAGAATGCCAACGTCGCTGGCAATTTTTTTCATGGCGGGCTCAAGGGTTCGCGAAAATTTTTCAAAGCGCAGGGGTATTTCATTCGAGTCAGCCGTGGGCAGCAGGCGGGTTTCCCACTGGAAGGAACATTTGCGCGGAATGATGTTCTTGGCAGTACCACCCTCGATGACGCCGACATGGATGGTCGAATAGGCGGGATTGAACCTGCCCGTGGGATCGCCGCGCGCCGTCAGGTCTTCGCGGATGCGGGCAATTTCGCCAAGCAGTTCACCCGCCACCATGATGGCGTTGACACCCTGGTCGGTCAGGCTCGAGTGGGCTTCGTGGCCTGTCACCTCGGTCGAAAAGGTGATGGCGGATTTATGGGCATTGACCACCTGCATCGAGGTGGGCTCGCCGACGATGACCAGCTTGGGTTTTTTCATGTGGTCGCGCATGTGGGCAACCAGCGGCCGCACGCCCTTGCAACCCACCTCCTCGTCACAGGACAAAGCGAAGTGGATGGGGGTTTTCAAATTGGCCGCCTTGAACCTTGGCACCAGGGCGAGAGCCACGGCAATGAAGCCTTTCATGTCACAGGTGCCACGGCCATAAAGTCTTGCGCCGCGGTCACTCAACTCAAACGGATTGCTGGCCCAGGTCTGGCCATCAACCGGCACCACATCGGTGTGGCCGGACAGAACGATGCCGCCTGCAATGTCGGGACCGATGGTGGCAAACAGGTTGGTTTTCTTGCCCGCCTCATAGTCCACCCGAAAATGCGGGATCTCCCAGCCATCGAGATAGGCTTCGACGAATTCAATCAGTGGAATGTTGCCATCGCGGCTGGTGGTGTCAAAACTGACAAGGCGGGCCAGCATGGCTTGCGCTGTTAAAACGTCTCCTGACATGTTGTCAGTTCACGCTGTGGGTGTCGTAGGGGCTGTCGAGCGAGAAGGCGGGTACATCAACGTCAAAGGTTTCGCCCTGCTGGTTCTGCATCATGTAGCTTCCGACCATGAAACCATTTGGCGTCGACAGCGGGCAGCCCGATGTATATTGGAAATTCTCCCCCGGTTTCAGGGTGGGTTGCTCGCCCACCACGCCGTCGCCTCGCACTTCCTGCACGCGGCCGAAGGCATCGGTGATTTTCCAATAGCGCGAGCGCAGGGTGACAATCTCAGCACCCTTGTTTTCAACGGTGATGGTGTAGGCCCAAACGAATTTGGCCTCGTCGGGCTTGGACTGGCCCTCGAGAAACTGCGGCTGCACGTTAATGCGGATATTGCGGGTCATGGCGTTGTACATGTCAGCTATCTTAGCGGGTTATGCGAAGTTTTCCACTCCTTGCGTTATCCCCTTGCGAAATTGACCGAAAATTGGCCAAAAGGGGCCATGACCAACGCTTCACAGCCACCCCGGGGCATTTTGCCCGCCCGCATCATCGCTGATTACTGCGCCAGGGGCCTGATCAATCCCGGACGCAAGCTGGATGACGACCAGATCCAGCCCGCCAGCCTTGACCTGCGGCTGGGCGAATGGGCCTATAGGGTGCGCGCATCATTCCTGCCCGGCCCCAAATCCACCGTGGCACAGCGTCTTGAAAGCCTGGTGCTGCACCGGGTCAATCTCACGGACGGGGCCGTTTTGGAGACCGGCTGCGTTTACATCGTGCCGTTGCTGGAATCCTTGAAGCTGCCGAAGGGTGTGTCCGCCGCGGCCAATCCCAAGAGCTCCACGGGCCGGCTTGATATCTTCACCCGCGTCATTGCCGACTATGCGCAAGAGTTTGACAAGGTGGGCGAGGCCTATGAGGGCCCGCTCTATGCGGAAATCAGCCCCCGCACATTTTCCATTCTGGCACGCACAGGATCGAGGCTGTCACAAATCCGTTTCCGCGCCGGCGCGCCCATGGCCAGCGACAAGATCATCCGCGATCTGCACGCCCGGGAAAGCCTGATTGCCGAAGGTGACGTCAACATCGACAATGGCCTGGCGCTTACCATTGATCTCTCCGGCCCTGACAAGGACAATCCGGTAGGGTTTCGCGCCAAGCGCCATTCGGGGCTGGTTGATGTGGACAAGAAGGCGGGCCTTGAAGCGTCTGACTTCTGGGAACCCATCTGGCAGCGGGGCTATTTGGTGCTGGATCCTGACCAGTTCTATATTCTTGCGTCCAAAGAGGCGGTGCGCGTGCCACCAACGCATGCTGCCGAAATGGTGCCGTTCAATCCGCTGGTCGGCGAGTTCCGTGTGCATTACGCAGGCTTCTTCGATCCGGGCTTTGGCCACCAGTCGGGCCACGGCGAAGGTGCGCGCGCCGTTCTCGAAGTGCGCTCCCACGAGGTGCCGTTCATTCTCGAGGACGGGCAGATCATCGGGCGGCTGGTCTATGAACCGCTCACCGAAATTCCCGCCCTTGTCTACGGCCAGGGCATCGGCTCCAACTACCAGCGCCAGGGCCTGAAGCTGTCGAAACATTTCAGGCCCTATGATTTGAACAAGCGGTGATATCGCCGCGTTTCAGGGGAGGACGTCATGAAGAGCCAGACTACATCTGTCACTGGCGGCTGCCTCTGTGGCCGGGTTCGTTATGAGGCGGAGGTCTTCCTCAAGAGTGGCTATATTTGCCACTGCACGATCTGCCAGAAGAGTACCGGCCAGCCCGCTGAAATTTCTGTCCTGATCAAGGCGGGTACGCTCAAATATATCGGACACGAACCCAAGTATTATGTTTCGTCTACGTTTGGCAAACGCGGATTTTGCAGCGAGTGCGGATCCCGTATCGTCTGGCAGGCCCTCAACGCCGAGGATGACTGGACCACCAATCTCGACGTGGGCGGCCTGGACAATCCATCAGCCGTCAGTGTGGCATGCCATATTCACGCCGACACGCAGTTGCCCTGGTACAACGCTTGCGAAGACCTGCCAAAATTCGAGGCAAAGGACACCGATGCCATGCTGGCCTTCCTGCGACAGGATTGAGTTGGCGGCTTGACAATGTTAACTTAGATTGCAAAACCTGATATTCTTCCGCTCGAATTTGATGCAATATTTAGGATTGCAGCGTGGGCGACAACACTTTGCCGGTCGCGAAATGACCCTGCTGGTTCGGATTTTTGAATTCGGAGTTGAATATGTCCAAGGAAACCATTCATAGAACGCAAGCTATTTCCGATGCCGGATTTTGCGCAACGCGGCGCACCCTCTTCTCTCTCATGTCGTCCGCAGCACTGACTTTGACGGGGGTTGTGCCCGCCCTTGCCGTGGATGCCAAGCGCCCGCCGGAAGTCACCGGCAAAACCCGCACCTATTATGTGGCGGCTGAAGAGGTCGAATGGAATTTCGCACCCGACGGCCGTGAACAGATGATGGGCGGGGACTTCAATGACGACCAGAAGGTATTTGTGGAAAAGGGACCATCGCGCATCGGCAGCACCTATCACATGGCGCGCTTCATTGGCTATCTGGACAAGGACTTTACCAGCAAGGACGGCAGTGCCGACCCTTCCAATGGAATACTCGGACCGATTTTCCATGCCGAGGTTGGTGATGAGATCGTGGTGAATTTCCGCAACAATACCCGAAAGCCGGTTTCGATGCATCCGCACGGGGTTTTCTACCGGAAGAACTCGGAAGGCTCGATGACCAATGATGGCTCAGGGGCTTCCGACATGGCGGATGACCATGTGCCGCCTGGCGCTGCCCACACCTATCACTGGCTGGTGCCGGAACGCGCAGGTCCGGGACCGGCAGATCCAAGCTCGGTGGTGTGGCTCTATCACAGCCACGTCGACGAGGTACGCGATACCAATACCGGACTTTTTGGGGCCATGGTCATTACCGCCAAGGGCAAGGCCGATGCGACTGGAAAGCCGAAGGACGTTGATCGCGAAATCTACTCCATGTTCAGCGTCCTGAACCAGAACCAGAACCTTTACCTTGATGAGATGATGGCAAAGCTGGAAAAGCAGCCGGGGGACGACGATGAGGAGTTTGAAGAGTCGAACCTGATGCATTCAATCAACGGCTATGTCTTTGGCAATATGCCGATGCCGAAAATGAAGGTTGGTGAGAATGTGCGCTGGTACGTGATGGCGCTCGGCACCGAGGTTGACCTGCACACCCCGCACTGGCACGGCAACACCGTGTTGATCGGTGGCCATCGCCAGGATGTCACCGAGCTTCTGCCCGCAACAACGATCGTCGCTGACATGAAGCCGGATAATCCGGGTATCTGGATGTACCACTGCCACGTCAATGACCACATCGCCGCCGGCATGACCGGGCGCTACGAGGTGGTTGACGCCCCCTAGACGGCCAGCACGCCTCGCCCTAGCATCACGTTTCACGCGGGCGTAGTTCAGTGGCAGAACGGTAGCTTCCCAAG
>JANMKJ010000459.1:0-5349 GCA_031371945.1 Rhodobiaceae bacterium | reverse complement strand
ATCATGGCAGGCCTGCGTGGCCTGCCCATTGCGCAGGCAGGTACCACCACGTTCCGGCCACCTTACACCGGGCTCGCCGTGGGAGCGATTGCAGGTCGTACCGTTGGCCATCACTTCCGTCCCTACCGCCTGTCACCCCTGCATGATGCCAACAAGGCCCATGGCGCAACTTTCATTGAAGCCGGCCTGTGGATGCGCTCCTGGTACTACGCCTGGGCAGGCAGCACACCGGAGGAAGCCTACGTGAAGGAAATGCAACTGGTGCGGACTGGTGTCGGCCTTGCCGATGTTTCAACCCTCGGCAAGATCGACGTGCAGGGGCCGGACGCCGCAGAATTCCTCAACCGGGTTTACGTCAATGGCTTTGCCAAGCTGCCGGTGGGCCGCGCCCGCTATGGCGTGATGCTGAACGACGATGGCGTGGTTCTCGATGACGGTACCACGACCCGTATCTCCGACGAACAGTTCTATCTGACAACGACCACCGCCCAGGCTGGAGAAGTCATGTCATGGCTCGAATATCTCCTGCAGGTCCACTGGACCGATTTGAGGGTGCACGTGACATCGCTGACCGACGAGTGGGCGGGCATGGCCGTATCGGGGCCGAAGTCACGCGAAGCACTGCAGCTGGCGTTCCCGGGTGCCGACGTCTCAAACGAAAACCTGCCGTACATGGGCTGCCTTGACGTGCATCTCGACGACGTCCGGATCAGGCTGTTGCGCCTCTCGTTCTCCGGAGAATTGGCCTATGAGGTGCATGTGCCCGCCGACTATGCAGGCTCGCTGTGGGAGCATTTCCTGAAGGTGGCAGCGCCGCTTGGCATCAAGCCCTATGGCCTTGAGGCTCTGGCCAGCCTGCGCATCGAGAAGGGCCACGTGGCCGGCCTGGAACTTGATCACCGCAATACCCTCGACGATCTTGGATTGGGCCGCATGGCTGGCAAGGAAAAGGCTTACATCGGTAAAGAATTGCGCATGCGCGATAACTATCAGGCAGCGGAGCGCTGGAGCCTTGTGGGCATTGAACTGATGGAGGAGGGTGCCAGACTGCGCGGCGGGGCTATCCTGTTTTCAAGCAGTGACGAAATCAAGGGCCATGGCCGCGGCTACATTACGTCGGTGACCTGGTCCACCGAACTCGGCAAGTTCATTGCCCTCGGCCTTTACCAGGGTGGCCTCACCCACGAGGGCGAAGATATCATCTGCGCCTATCCCCTCAAGGGCGAGAATGTCAAAGCCCGCATCGTGTCCCCGCACTTCATCGACAAGGCAGGAGCGCGCCTCAATGCTTGACCGCCGCTCGGCCCTTGCAACAGCAAAGCCCTACACCAGTGCAACCCTGCAAATTGGTGAAGCCCGCGGATTTTTCCTTCTGCAGGCCGCAGGTGACGCCAAGGCGATTGGCAAGTTGACGGGGAAGCTGCCGGGCAAAGTTGGCGTGGCATTGCAAGTTGACGGCGCTGTCGCCATGCGCACAGGTGCAAACCAGTTTTGGTTCATAGGATCCGAAGCGGATGACCTGGCTGATAAGCTGCGCGGTGTTGCAATCCTCACGCCATTGTCCCACAGCCGCACGCGATTGTTCATTGAAGGTACACCGGCGCGCGACGTGCTGGCCAAGGGTGTGCCGCTCGATTTTCATGCCTCGGTTTTCAAACCCGGCATGTTTGCCATGACCGGCATTCACCACACCCCCGTTCTCATCCATTGTGTGCTTATCAACCGCTTTGAAATCTATGCCCTTCGAACGTTCGCCCTGAGTGTTTACGATTGGCTCACCGACGCCGCATTGGAGTTTGCCGAATGAAGGACATCATTGATCTCGATCGCTATCCCCTGGACAAGCCCGGAACACCAGCGTGGACCGCACTGGTAGAAACGTGCCGTGATGATCTCAGGAAAGACGGTATGTATAATCTTGAAGGCCTTGTCCGGCCGGAAGCGCTTACCCGCGCCGTTGCTGAACTGCAGCCGGTTCTGGATACGCTCTCATTTACCCACAGGCGTCAGCACAACATCTACTTTCGGAAAGAAATTCCGGAACTTGCCGCTGATCATCCAGCTTTACGCAAAACCCAGACCATCAACCACACGGTATGCTATGACCAGATTCCAAACAGCATTCCAGCTTGGATTTATGAGTGGCCAAGCTTCATCGTGTTTCTCGCCGCGACCATGGATAAGCAAACCCTGTTTCCCATGCGTGACCCGCTCGCCAGGCTGAATGTCATGGCGTATCGTGACGGTGAAGCTTTGAACTGGCACTTCGACCGCAGCGAATTCACCACCACAATTCTGCTGCAAGCCCCTGACGAGGGTGGCGACTTCGTATACCGCAGCGACCTGCGTAGCGAGACGGACCCAAACTACGACGGCGTTGCAAAGCTGCTCGATGGCAAGGACGATCAGGTGAAGTCGCTCAAGCTTTCCGCCGGCACCATGAACGTGTTCCGCGGCAAGAATACCGCCCACAAGGTCAGCACCATCAGGGGCGCCCGCGAGCGCATCATCACGGTCTTCTCATATTTCGACAGGCCCGGCGTGAAGTTTACGCCAGAAGAACAGATCGGCTTCTACGGGCGGGCCGGGTAGCCTCATTCCGTTTTTTCCCAGAAAACATCGTCATCCCCGCGCAGGCGGGGATCCAACTCTGCCAGGGTTAAGTTGGGTTCCCGCCTGCGCGGGAATGACGGTGGGGACGGGTGAGACGTTAGGGTATGCGATCTTCGCCTAACCCCGCATACGCTCACCCTTGGGATCAAACAGGGGCTCAACAATGATCGTTGCCTTTTTCTGTTCGCCGATGATTTCGATTTCGAAGGCACCTTGGCCCAGATCGTCAGCCAATTCCTTGGGCACATAGCCCTGGGCCATGGACTTGTTGAGATAGTGTGCAAAGCCACCTGACGTGGCCCAGCCCACCACCTTGCCCTTGTAGGAAATGGGTTCATCACCCAACACATCGGCATCACCCGCGTCCACCACCATCGACACGCGCCGCAGTTTGCCGCCTCTGCGCTTTTCTTCCATGGCGGCCTCACGGCCAATGAAGTCGTTCTTGGTCAGGTCAATAAAGCGGTCCATGCCCGCTTCAAAGCCACCATAGATCGGGCGAAGCTCGCGGAACCAGGTGGGAAAGTTCTTTTCCAAGCGCATGCACAGCAGGGCGCGCATGCCAAAGTTGATGATGCCTTCGTCCTTGCCGGCCTTCATGATCTGGTCGTAAAGGCGGCGCTGGTATTCCGGTGCGACCCAGATTTCGTAACCGAGATCGCCCGTATAAGTCACCCGGTTGATGAGGGCAGGAACGTTGCCGATGTCCATGGCCCGGTGATCCATGAATTTGAACGCCGCTGCGGAGACATCGCTATCGGTGAGTTTTGCCAGAACGGCACGGGATTTTGGTCCAGCGATGGAAAGTCCGACCAACCCCATGTCGAGCCGCTCGATCCGCACGCTGCCGTCGGTGGGCAGATGGCTTTCAAACCAGCGCATATGATACTTCTGCGCTTGCGATGACCCCCACATATAGAATGTGTCGTTACCGGCATTGGCGATGGTGAAATCGCCGATCAGCTTGCCATTGGGATTTAGCATTGGTGTGAGGTTGAGGCGGCCGACCTTTGGCATCTTGTTGGTCATCAACAGAGACAGGAATGCCTCAGCGCCATGCCCAGTGAACCGGTACTTGGCGAAGTTGGCAATCTCAGTCACGCCCACGCCGTTGCGCACACCCATGACCTCGGCCTTCACATGGGTAAAGTCGTTGGAGCGATGGAAGGAGAAGATGTCCTTGGGTTCAACCCCCTTGGGGGCAAACCACAGGGGTGTTTCAAGACCCCATGAATCTCCCATCACGGCACCCTGGGCAATCATCCTGTCATAAAGTGCCGTCGTCTGTTGCGGGCGGGCGCCGGGCAATTCTTCATTAGGAAACTTGATGGAAAAGCGCCGCGCGTAATTCTCGCGCACTTTTTCGTTGGTGTAGCTGCGGGTCGCCCACTCGCCAAAACGTGCCACGTCCATGCCCCACACATCAAAGCCCGGGTCGCCGTTCACCATCCATTGCGACAGGGCAAGGCCAACACCGCCGCCCTGGCTGAAGCCCGCCATCACGCCGCAAGCCACCCAGTAGTTGCGCAGTCCTTGCACGGGACCAACAATGGGGTTGCCATCGGGCGTGAAGGTGAAGGGGCCATTGATGATTTTCTTGATACCCGCCTTGGCAAGGGCGGGGAAATGCTTGTAGCCGAGTTCAAGGTTGGGTGCGATCCGGTCCAGGTCCGGTTGCAGCAATTCACGGCCAAATTCCCATGGCGTGTTCTTGGGGCTCCACGGCTTGCAGTCCTGCTCATAGGTGCCAAGCACCAATCCGGACCGTTCCTGGCGCATGTAGATTTCCGACTTGAAATCAATGATGTGGGGAAGCTCGTGGCCGTGTTCCTTGTTGAAGGCGACAACTTCGGGCATTTCGTCGGTTACGAGATACATGTGCTCCATGGCCAGCACGGGAAGCTCCAGCCCCACCATGCGGCCCACTTCGCGGGCCCATAACCCACCGCAATTCACAACGTGCTCAGCGTGAATGGTTCCCTTGGCCGTGATGACGTTCCAAGTGCCGTCTTTGCGGGCTTCAAGCTTTTCAACCCGACAGTCCTGGTAGATTTCGGCACCCCCGATACGGGCAGATTTTGCATAGGCGTGGGTGGTGCCTTCAGGATCAAGATTGCCATCGGCTGCATCAAGCATGGCACCAACGAAAAACTTTTCTTCAAGCAGTGGATTGAGTTTCTTGGCCTCGGCCATTGAAAGCATTTCAGATTCAAGGCCCAGATACCGTGCACGGGCATGGGCCATCTTGAGCCATTCAAGGCGTGCGGGTGTGTCTGCCAGGATCAGGCCGCCCGAGCGGTGCAGGCCACAGGCCTGGCCCGAAATCTTTTCCAGCTCATCGTAAAGCCCAATCGTATAGCCCTGGAGCTTTGCCACATTCGGGTCGCCATTCAGGGTGTGAAATCCCCCCGCCGCATGCCAGGTGGAACCGGAGGTGAGGATATCACGCTCAACCAGTACCACGTCTTTCCAGCCTGCCTTGGTGAGGTGATACAGCACCGAACACCCCACAACGCCACCCCCGATAACAACGACCCGCGCACTCGTTTTCATAGGTTTTTCCCTGTAATTCCCGTAATTTTACAACTTCCTTAGCCTATGCCCAAGGCCTCCCGCAATTGCCGCGACGGTGAGAAGAATTCAACCGGTCGAAGCTACACATTATTAACCGAATTGGCTTAACCCCGATCCACAATGGATTGAGAAGAAGCCCATGACAACGCCCAAAAGACGACT
>JANMKJ010000440.1:0-5406 GCA_031371945.1 Rhodobiaceae bacterium | reverse complement strand
GCCAGTGAAAGGGTGCGATGAGAGGTCGCGCGAATGCTTTCAAAGCTGGTTAAGTCGTCCGCCATGATCATTGGCGCACTTCCCTTTATCATCATGGGCGGCCTCATGTTCCTGAATCCTGCCTATATGGATCCATTGCTGAATACGAATATGGGGCACATCGTGTTGACCATCAGTGGTGGCTGGATGCTCACAGGCGTGCTCGTCATGCGCAAAATGATCAATATCGATCTTTAATCCGGGGCATTTTCAGCAATGATGAACATCATAACAAGCCTCATTCAAGTCGAAGTAATTGTGACCATACTTGTAGGCTTGGCTGCATTCGGAACAGTTCTGACGATCGCTGCTCCCTATTTTGAAAATGACAAACTGGGATCGCGCATAAAAGGTGTGTCGGCCGAGCGCGACAAACTGCGGGCAGCACAGAAGGCCCAACTCATGGGTGGTGAAGCGCGTCTGCGTGAAAAGCCCCAGAAGAGCCTTGTCGGCCAGATCGTCGAAACCCTCAACCTCAAGAACGTTTTTGAGGCTGAAGGCTCGCGCGAGATGCTGCGGCAAGCCGGCATGAGAAGTGAACGTCATCTCGTCACATTTCTCGGCATCAGGTTGGTCTCTCCATTTCTTCTTGCCATCATAGCTTTTATTTACTCGTCGACCGTATTCGCAGACCGTGTTGCACCCAACATGCGCATAACCGTCGCCATGGTAGCGCTCGTCGTCGGCTTCTACCTGCCTAATGTGATCCTCAAGAACCTGCGCGCCAGACGACAGGATTCAATCAGGCGGTCATGGTCCGACGCGCTTGACCTTCTGCTTATTTGCGTCGAATCCGGCATGTCCGTTGAACCTGCCATGCAGCGCGTTGCCCGGGAAATCGGCAGTGGATCGGTGCCCTTGGCTGAGGAACTGACCCTGACGGTCGCAGAACTTTCCTATCTCCAGGATCGCCGCAAGGCCTTTGAAAACCTTGGCAAGCGTACCGGGCTTCCAACAGTCAAGTCGGTCGTCACCAGTCTCATTCAATCAGAAAAATATGGCACCCCGCTTGGCACGGCATTGCGCGTGCTGGCGCAGGAAAATCGTGACACGCGCATGTCAGAAGCCGAACGCAAGGCAGCTGCACTTCCACCAAAGTTGACTGTGCCAATGATCCTGTTCTTCCTGCCAGTCATTTTCGCGGTGGTTTTGGCACCTTCCTTCATCCTGATCATGCAGGTGAAATAAGATACTCATAAAATAGATTAAGGCGCGGATTGTGACCGCGCCTTTTTTTATGCAGGTCGTAGCGGCAGTTAGCCGGAGGTGCCGTCTGAAAGCTGCTGCCAGGTGTTAGGCTGCGAAAGCATCTTCTGCAGGTAGGCCATGTTCGCCTCAACCTGGTCAGGCGGTAAATCTTCGCTGGCAATCTTGCGCGATTCCTCGAAGCGGCCCTGCAATCCAACGACAAGTGCCAGGTTTTGCCGAATGCGGGGATTTTTCTGACCCAATGGCAAGGCCAAGGCGCTGCGCATCGTTGCTTCAGCCTGCTTCAGGTTTCCCTCAAGCGCATAAGACATGCCCATATTGTTCAGGACCGATATCTGATTGGGCTCCATCGCAAGGGCTTTTTTATACGACTCACGCGCCTTGCCATATTGTCCCTGCTGATCATAGGCCGAGCCCAATGCTGAGTAGGTTCGCCAATCGCCTTCACCACTTGCTGCAACGGCTTCCAGAACGGGTACGGAATCCGTGGCGTGGCCCGTGGCAATGAGCTTCTTGCCGTACATGGACTGGATTTTTGTGTTGGACGGATTTTTTGTGGCAAGCGTTTGCAAGACGTTCAACTGCTGATTGGTTTGTCCCATTTCACCCAGTCCGTCGGCATAGGCCAACCCAAGTTCGATATTGGATTGATCTGCATTCCAGCGATTGCCGAGCTCTGACGTCTTGGTAAATGAACCAGGCTTGGTACTGCCCGTATTAATGGGATCGGTGCTATCAAGATTTGCTGTTTTGCTTTGGCAGGCCGAAATGGCCAATGCCGACGCCGCCAGCATGACAGGCACGACAATGTATTGCAGATATTTGCCCAGCCCCGACGCCATCACCCAAACTCCAATAGTCTCAAATCACATGGTTTCGTTAATAATGATGTGCAGGTGTCAATAAAGGATTAACCATGTTGAGGTTCAAGTCGCAGTCCACCGAGGAAAAGAAACGAGCCAACTGATGATCGACGCCCGAAAAATTCTCTTGAAGTCCAGCACCGAAGTGACTGTTAAACTAAAAGTTGTAACCTCCGCCTCGTGGCGTAAGGCAAAAGAAATGCTCTCGGCGTCAGAAAGAAAATGGGCGACGGTCCAGAATTTCAAGGGCCTGCCTGGAACATCATTGCAAATTCCGAACTCGGATGGAGGTCTATCGCAGGTCTTCGTTGGCTCCAGTGAAAATTCTGATGGATTCTCTGCAGTTCGCGTGTGTCGGCTACTACCCGCGGGTACCTATGTGTTTGAGGATGCTCCCAAACTCGTCGAGTTGGCCTGGTGCCTCGATGCCTATGTTTTTGACCGCTACAAATCCCAATCTCGCGATGTCCCGAAACTGGTGTGCTCTGGAGACGTGAACTATGAAGCCGTCGTGAGCCAGGCCAATGCGACATTCCTGGTGCGAGATCTCATCAACACGCCATCCAATGACCTGGGGCCGGACGAGTTGGAAGCTGCTGCGCGAAAGTTGGCATCGGCCCATAAGGCCAAGATCAGCGTCATCTCTGGCGCGGCGCTGCAGCGTGGATTCCCGATGGTGCACGACGTTGGCAAAGCCAGTCCGCGCTATCCTCGCCTCATTGATTTCTCATGGGGCAAATCAAATTCCCCCAAAGTGACCCTGGTGGGCAAGGGGGTGTGTTTTGACACAGGTGGCCTCGATATAAAACCTGCGTCTGGGATGGCGCTCATGAAGAAGGACATGGGCGGTGCCGCAAATGTGTTGGGCCTTGCCCAGATGATCATGGAAGCAAAACTTCCCGTGCGTTTGCGGGTGATCATTCCTGCCGTGGAAAACGCCATCTCTGGCAACGCATTCCGCCCTGGTGATGTTTTGAAGAGCCGCAAAGGTCTGAACATTGAAATTGGCAATACCGACGCCGAAGGACGATTGGTGCTGGGCGACGCCTTGGCTCTTGCCGATGAACAATCACCGGACATGCTGATCGACATGGCAACTCTCACCGGTGCGGCGCGTGTCGCCCTTGGTCCTGACTTGCCGCCTTTCTACACGGCGGATGAAACCCTCGCATCAGATATTGCAAAGCATTCGGTGCAGCAACGTGACCCCCTGTGGCGATTGCCATTCTGGGAACCCTATTACGCCCTGTTTGAATCCCCCGTGGCCCACATGAACAACAGTTCCGACAGCGGCTTTGCGGGCTCCATAACCGCCGCACTTTTCCTCAAGCGCTTCGTCGAAAAAGCCAAATCCTATGTCCATCTCGACGTTTACGGCTGGACTCCAAATGCTCGGCCGGGAAACCCAAAAGGCGGGGAAGCCCAAGGAATTCGGACATTATTTGCGCTGATTTCGGAACGTTACAAGAAATAGGCTTGCGCAATCCAGTAGGACGGTTAAGACTGAAACGCATCCGTAACGATTTTGGATACCGGAATGGCAACCCCGCTTGCAACGGCACAGGCCCTCAAGCTCTGGCACGATGTTAATCTTGCCCAGGTTCACGGCGATGAGGCCGACCTTTCGTTGCGGCAGGTGACCATTCTCTTGACCATCTACATGGAAGCGCCTCCCCACACGATCCGCGATCTCGCGAAAAAACTGAACGTTTCAAAACCCGTGATTACCCGAGCTTTGGATTCCATGGGAAAACTTGAACTGGTGGCGCGCCGTCGCGATGAAGCGGACCGTCGCAACGTCCTGGTGCAGCGTACCGTCAAGGGGGCATTGTACCTTGACCGTTTGGCCAACCTCATTGGCGCTTCGTCGAAAAGCCTCTAGCCATGACTGATCCAGACAGCCGCCTCCATGCAATCCACGCCAATCCGGCCATGGCCGTGAAAATGGAAATTATCGTTCCGGTCGCTTCAATGCACCGAGAACCCGGTTCCACCTCCATGCAAACCACGCAAGCCCTGTATGGCGAGAAAGTGAATGTATTTGAAAACCGAAATGGCTGGCTTTGGTGCCAATTGGAGCGTGACCAGTACGTGGGATACATTCTCGCCGAATCTGCAAGTCAAAAGCTTACAACGGCAACCCACCGCGTGGCGACACCGACAACGCTTATGTACGCGCTCCCCGATATTAAATCGCAACCCGTACTTATTCTGCCATTGAATGCGCACGTCGAAGTCATCTCTGAGAATGGCAGGTTTGCAAACCTGTCCAATGGCGGGTTTATCTACGCAAGCCACCTCAAACCTGTCGCCCAAATGGAATCCGACTTCGTGGAGGTGGCCGAAAAATTTGTGGGCGCGCCCTATTACTGGGGCGGGAAGACCATTCATGGGCTGGATTGTTCAGGCCTCGTGCAAACCTCCCTGCAGGCCTGTGGCGTCGACGCCCTGCGCGATACAGATATGCAGGAAAAGCAGTTGGGGCAAAACCTCATGATCAATGATCTGGATGGATTGCGCCGTGGCGACCTGATTTTCTGGAAGGGTCATGTCGGCATCATGGCGGATGATAGAACTCTCCTGCACGCCAATGGCCACCACATGTTGACGGTCAAGGAACCCTTGGTAGATGCCGTGCAACGCATCGCAGCCAGCGGCTATCACATCACCAGCATCAAAAGATTCTAGTATCCGCGGGCACGGTCCACGAGGTTGACAAGTTCCAATCCCGCCTGGTGTCGTTCAATTTGTGCGGCCACATAGGCGCAAATGACATCCGGATCAGAATCGGCGGCGATGTGGGGTGTAATAGTCACCTTGGGATGAACCCATAGGGCGTCATCCGCGGGCAGGGGTTCAACCGCAAAGACATCAAGCGTTGCAGCGTAAAGTTCTCCAGTGTTGAGACAGTTGATAATATCGCTGGCCACCTGTTGCCGGCCTCGGCCTGCATTGATCACGATTGGCGCACCAAATGGTCCGCGCCGCGAAAGTTTCCTGATTGTGGTACCATTGATGATGCCGTCCGTTTCAGCAGTGGCCGGAAGCAGTGATACAAGAATATCAGTGCGCGCCAGAAACGCGTCGAATTCTGCAGCACCCGCAAAACTCTTAACACCTTCCATGTTCTTCCGGGTGCGGCTCCAGCCCGCAACCTTGAATCCAAGATCCCGCAGTCGGGCAGCCGAGTCTTGACCCATTACGCCCATCCCCATGATGCCCACTGAAATGGCAGATGCAGCATGGGTGGCAAAGTTGTCCCACTTTTTCAATCGCTGGTTTGTATCAATGCGCC
>JANMKJ010000347.1:0-9165 GCA_031371945.1 Rhodobiaceae bacterium | reverse complement strand
GCTGTTGTCTGTTGTTGTGCCCATGTACAACGAGGAAGCGGGCGTCGACCTGCTTTTTGCAAGGCTATTGCCCGTACTTGCCGCCATTACTCCAGACTTTGAGATTGTCTGCGTTGACGACGGCAGCTCAGACATGACCATGGCCTGTCTCATGCGCCACCACATGCGGGATGGCCGCATCAAGGTTTTGAGTCTTTCGCGTAACTTCGGCAAGGATACTGCACTTTCGGCCGGCCTCGACTATGCCCGCGGCCAGGCCGTGGTACCCATTGATTCTGACCTGCAGGACCCACCGGAACTCATAGTTGAGATGGTGGCAAAATGGCGCGAAGGCTATGAGGTGGTGTTTGCCCGCCGTTCCGAACGCAAAACCGATGACGTCTCCAAGCGCCTCACCGCCAATCTTTTCTACCGCATCCACAACTGGATGGCTGACGTGCGCATTCCCGACAATACGGGCGATTTCCGCTTGATGGATCGCCGCGTGGTTGAGGCGGTAAAGCACCTGCCTGAAAAAACCCGCTTCATGAAGGGCCTGTTCGCCTGGGTGGGCTTTCGCCAGATAGGCATTGATTATGCCCGTGAAACCCGTGCGGCTGGCACCACCAAGTGGCATTACTGGAAACTGTGGAACTTTGCCATCGACGGCATCACCGGATCATCTACCGTGCCGCTGCGCATCTGGACCTATTTCGGCATGAGCCTCGGATTTGTGGCAATTGCCTATTCGCTATGGCTCTTCGTGCATACCTTGCTCTACAGCAATCCGGTGCCCGGTTATGCGTCCCTGATGGTGACAGTGTTATTCCTCGGCTCGCTCAACATCGTGGCAACGGGCATTCTTGGAGAATATGTGGGCCGCATCTATTCAGAGGTCCGTAACCGACCGCTTTACCTGGTCCGCGAAATGCGTGGCCTCGACGACCGAAAGGACCACTCGCAACCATGGAACGGAACGTCTTTGAACGCCTCGACCAGCTCGAAGGAAACCATTGGTGGTTCTGCGCGCGCCGCCAGATCATAAAATCCGCTATTGCGCATTACGCCCCAAGTGCCAGCAAACTTCGCCTGCTTGAGGCTGGCTGTGGCACAGGCGGCAATCTCCAGATGCTTTCAGAATTCGGTTCGCTTGACGCCTTTGAACTGGATGACGAGGCCCGCAGCATTGCCCGGGCCAAGATGCCGATTGACGTGAAAAACGGCATGCTGCCAGACGGCATACCGTTTGCGCCTGGAACCTACGATGTGGTGGCCGCCTTCGACGTTATTGAGCACGTTGAAAAAGATGTGGAAAGCCTGGCAAAGCTTGGCGCCCAACTGGCGCCAGGTGGCCGACTGTTGATGACTGTTCCAGCCTTGCCATGGCTGTGGAGCAGGCATGACGAAACCCACCACCATTTCCGGCGCTACACCCGCAGCCAGCTCTACGATGTTTTGCGCCGCGCTGGTCTGGAGCCCGTCGGCATCAGCTATTTCAATACGCTCCTGTTCCCGGCCATTGCAGCTACGCGCCTCGTCAAAAAGCTCTTCCGCCTTGCCGACGGCCACGATGATGCAATGCCTCCGCCCTTCCTGAACAACCTGCTCAAGCGTATTTTTGGGCTGGAAAGCCATTTCGTGGGCAGGTTCTCCATGCCCATCGGTGTCTCGCTTCTGG
The DNA here is from genome assembly GCA_031371945.1 of Rhodobiaceae bacterium. Classification (GTDB taxonomy): domain Bacteria; phylum Pseudomonadota; class Alphaproteobacteria; order Rhizobiales; family Aestuariivirgaceae; genus Aestuariivirga. The sequence goes on along the minus strand of JANMKJ010000347.1, from coordinate 7,508 downwards.
CCGTAGCCAAACGTGGGTCATGACCGCAGGTGCCTATCCGATTGACGTGAGACGGGCACTTCCGGGGGGCATTATCGTTTGCCTTTTCGTGGTGCAAGCCGCCTTGCGCTTTCAGTCAGATCTTGTCAGCGATGCGTCGTGGTATCTCTACGTGGCGGATGGGTTGCTGCATGGAAAGCAGATGTATGTGGATTACCTCGAAGTAAATCCACCATTGGCCTTCTGGATCATGCTCCCCGTCGCCTGGCTCGGCAGCGCTACGCCAATGGGACTCATCAATGCGCTGTATGTCTCATTGCTGGTACTCACGGCGGCAAGCCTGGCGCTGGTCAATCGCTATTTGAAATTATTAAACTCACTCTCCCGCGACGCCCGACTCTGGCTGTGCGTAGCGATCGTTGCCGTCACACTTTTCCTGCCCGCCGGCGACTTTGGCGAACGTGAGCATTTCATGGTTCTGCTATTCATGCCCTGGGTGTTTCTGCAACTGTCCCGGCATAGCGGTGCGAGGCCGTCCAGCGCCGAAACAGTTGCCGTGGGAGTGATGGCAGCTGTTGCCATCTGCTTCAAACCGCAGAGCGTGCTGGCACCCGTCTCGGTGGAACTCTTCCTGCTGTGGAAATTTCGTGATTGGCGGGCATTGTTTGCCCCTGAAAATCTTGCAGCGGGTGCCTTCGCCATGGCCTATGGCACGGTTCTCTTTGTTGCAGAACCCGACTTCATGAATTTGATCATCAACCTCGGCATCAAAGCCTACATGCCGTTCTACGGACTGCCGGCCGAACTCATCTGGTTTGGCGGTCTTCTCAGCGCCATCCTGATCGCAGTGGCTCTGGCGCTATGGCGGCAATCCAAGGGGACATTGTCAGACATCGCTGCAGTTTGCGCCTTCTGTGCGGCAGGCTTCCTGGCGTCCTACTTCATCCAGTACAAGGGTTTCAGCTACCAGGTCTTGACCGCATTGTCATTCGCAAGCGTGGCCTGTGCCGCAGGATCGCTGGCAGTCATTTCGCAGGCGCCAGCAGTGTGGATACTACCCAAGAAGTTTCTCATTGGTGCTGCAGCAGCCCTGGCTATTCTGCACCTCGGCACGACACGACAGGCCTGCGTCTGTGATGAACGGATCACCGCTACGACCATTGCCACCTACGCCCCCGCGGCAAAGTCCGTTTTCATTGCCTCGATCCGTGTGGGCTCGGCCTTCCCACTGGTGGTAAAACAGAATCTCATATGGGCCTCAAGGCTGCCGACCAGTTGGCTCACGCCCTATGTTGCCACCAAATGGCAGGATGGTCCGCTACCACAGGACGACATCATCGCCCATGCCTTGGACTGGGCCGTGACCGATCTTGCAACCTTCCGGCCGGAAATTGTTTTCATTGATGAAAGCACCGAACAGCTCCAGGTGAAGACGGGCTACTTCGACTATGTGAAATTCTGGATGAATGACCCGCGGTTCAAACCACTTTGGGAAAAATATGAACGGCGCGCCACAGTCAACGACTTCGCCATCTATACATTGAAATAAAAAACGGCCCCGCAATATGCGAGGCCGCTGAATAGTTTGAAAGCAGAAATCCTATATCGATTCCTTGACTTCCTTGGCAGCGCGGAAGGCAAGCTTCTTCGACGCCTTGATTTTGATTTGCTCGCCGGTCAGCGGATTGCGACCAAGACGGGCAGGGCGCTTCTTGACCTGGAAAATGCCGAGGCCGGTAACGCGGGCCTTGTTGCCTTTCTTGAGGTGCTTGACGAGCAGGTCAACGAAGTCAGCGAGAAGTTCGCCAGCTGCCTTCTTCGACATCTCATGCTTTTCTGCAAGTTCCGCTGCCATTTTTGACAGGGGGACGGTCAGTACTTTTTCATCAGCCATTTATATCTCCATTAAATTGGTCGAATCAGCGAACGAACAGTTAGCCCATGACGCGATTCGAGAAAACCCTTATTTTAAGCACTTAATTTGAATTCAATTGCATTAAAACCAAGGAAAACCGCGTTTAACTTCCCGTCAATTTTCCAAAAAATGAAATAAAGCCATATATTACAGCGTTTTAAGCGCTACTCTTTGGCCAGGGACAGGTGGTTTTTCAAGATCAGCGGCGCCAGTCCATGCTTGGCTTCAAGTGCTGACAAATTTTCCCGCCGCGCTTTTTCCTGATCGGGGCTCGACATATTCCCCGGATGTACACGAATCGCCACCAGCGGTTTGGCCAGCCGCTTGAGAGCAATTCCACTGCACGCCACGCGAAGATACCAGTCCCAATCCCAGTAGTAAGGTAGCTGTTCGTCAAACTGGCCAAGCGTGCCATGCAAGTGCCGCGCATAACATACACCGGAGATCAGGATGCTGTTGTTGGTTTCGAGAGATGTCGCGTCGGCATCAAATGCAAAGGGAATGCTGGAACTGCCATCTTCAAACATCAGTACCCCGTCAGCAAATGTAAAGTCACTTGCGCTTCGCAGGTCGTGCAGTGAGCGGGAAAGAAAATCCCCTGTCATCCACCAATCATCATCATCGAGAAAAGCAATGAACTCGCCGGCCGCACTGGCAATCCCAAGATTGCGCGCCGGTACCGGGCCGCGCTGATCGTTGTTCAAGATTGTAACGCGTGCATCCTTGAAACTGGGCAAGGCGACGGTGCCATCGTCTACGATCAGCACCTCAAGGCTCACCCCTGCTTGCGCCAGAACGCTCTCTACGGCCGGAACCAGGAACTGGGGACGGTTGCGGGTAGGAATGATGACGGAAAAATCCACCATCGCCTATTTGAGGAAGCCCATGTTGGGGTGGGCCACAGGTTCCTTGGCCTTGAAGAAATAGCGGCGGAAGATCTCGCTATAGCCGTGCATGATATAGCCATGGTTGGTCTTGAGCAGCTGCTCGCGTTCGGCCCGGTAATAGGCTGGCAGCTTGTACCAGGCCATGCGTGGTTGAACGTGATGTGCGATATGGAGATTGTTGTTGAGATACATGAGAGCCAGAAGAGGCGATGCTTCAACGATGACTGTGCGCTCGCCCAAATTCTCTACGGCCTGATGCTCGCAATAGGAGCGCACCAGCGAGAAGGCAATGCCAGGCCAGGCAAACATGACGAGATAGGCCCATACCGGAATTCCGCAAATGAAGTATGCATAGGACAGCGTGACTGCGCAGGCCGGAATGTGCAAAGCCCAGCATCGCAGCGATGACCAGTCACCCTGTCCGATCTTTCTGAAATCATCGATCCAGAAACGCACCGTGCCGATGATCGGCCCAAGCACCATCCGGCCAGCCAGCGTGTTGTGTAGGGAGTAGAGCTGTCTGAGCGGGGCCGGCATTTTTGCCCAATCGTCGGGCAGCATGTAATAGGACTCAGGATCCCGGGTAGGGTCTGTCAGATGGTCATCATTGTGGTGGGTGAGATGCAGCTTGCGGTACCGCCGGTAGGGAAACCAGAAGCTGGGGTTCACATAAACCAGGGCCTCGTTGAGCAGCCCATTGCGGGTAGGATGCCCGTGCAGCGCCTCATGCTGCAATGAACCGTGCAAGGCCACGAGATAACCCGCCACCGGCATGATCACCCAGAACGGCAGGGCATGGTAAAACCACATCAGCGTTGCCAACCCGCCGTAACAGAAAATGATCACGGCAATTGTCGGCCATTCCACCGCGCTAGGCTTTCCCTGGGCAATTTCAGTTGGTTGTTGCATGGCTCAGGAATATGGGGCTTTGTTGTGCAGCGCAAGAGCATAGGATTTTCACCTGAATGTTAGCCTCACTTCCCATGTATGACTGGCCTGAGGTGCGAACGGCCACGGATGCATGGTGGAACGGCCTCGCACGGCATCTGGGGGTATCAGGCACGCTGGACCGGCGGGACGATTATTTTGCCCCGTGGCGGCACAAGGAACTCATCTTCAGCCAGACCTGCGGCTACCCATTTACCCATGAATTCAAGGGTTTGCTTGATTATATTTGCACGCCACATTACGCGGTTGATGGCTGCGAAGGCCCCCAATACCGCAGCATGCTTTTTGCGCGCGAACGCCTTGCCCTGGAAAGCCTGAAGGGCTCTGTTGCCGCCGTTAACAACCCCGACTCCATGTCGGGAATGTTGGCGCTAAAGCTGGCATTTGCACCCCTGGCAGCCCACGGCAAATTCTTCGCCAAGGCCATCGAGACAGGTGGTCATGTGAATTCGATGATTGCGGTGCGCGATGGCAAAGCCGATGTTTGCGCCATAGATGCGGTCTGTGTGGCGATGGCAAAACGCTATCGGCCGGACTATTTGCAGGGTCTTGTTGAGGTTGCCCGCTCCCCTCTCGTGCCCGCACTTCCCTTCGTGACGCGTGCAGGCAACATGGTTGTCATGCGCCAGGCGGTGGTTGCGGCATTCAGGGATGAATCACTACATGAAGCACGTGAGCAGCTGTTCCTGGCTGGCCAATCGGTGCTGCACCCAAATGCCTATGAGCGCATCGCTGAACTTGAACGCGACATGATAAAGGCTGGAGGACTGGACCTGATATGAGCATAGAACTTTACACGTGGGGCACACCAAACGGCAAAAAGATTTCAATTGCCCTGGAAGAAATGGCTTTGCCCTATAATGTCAATCCCATCAATATCGACAAGGACGAGCAGTTTGCCCCAGACTTCCTGAAAATTTCGCCGAACAATAAGATTCCTGCCATCGTCGATACCGATACCGGCCTGTCGATTTTCGAGTCAGGCGCCATACTCATGTATTTGGGCGACAAATCGGGCAAGTTCTACCCCAAGGATTTGGCCAAGCGCATTAAAGTCAATGAATGGCTGATGTGGCAAATGGGAGGCTTCGGTCCCATGCTGGGCCGGGCCCATGCCTTCCTCCATTTCAATCCTGGCAAGGCACCCTTCGCCGAAGACATCTTCGCCAAGGAAGCGCAACGCCTCTATGGCGTGCTGAATACGCAACTGGGCAAAACCGAATTCATGGCGGGCGAATACTCAATTGCTGATATCGCCACATTTCCCTGGGCCGCCAGGCATGAATGGCAACGTGTAGACTTGCATGCATTTCCCAACGTCTTACGCTGGTACAGGACGATTGCCGCACGGCCCGCCGTCTTGAAAGGCTATGATGTGCCGGGCGGTGGTGCCGCAATCCCCATGCCGCAGGAAGTTATTTCCGCTTAGGAACCGTCTCATTTGCACCCGGACGCGCGGCGACGAACTCGTCGCGCGTTTCGCAATGCAATGAAAGCGCATGCAGCTTGGGATATTTGGTGGCTGGAAAAACCTCCGGCACTCTCAATTTGATGTGGCTCAGCATGCAACCCACCGCCACATCGGCCTGGGTCATGCTGTTGTCAATGAACCACGGCATGCCGCAGTTTTTCTCGAGCTTTTCCAATGTGGCATTGATCTGCGACAGGCAACGCGCTTCCCATTCCTTGCTGATGGCCTTGTCGCTGTGAAAGTGGCGTTCAAAAAACGTGGCAACAGCCTTGTCTGATGCGCCCGTGGCCAGGGCAACCACCTGCAACACCTTGCGTCGCAAGGGCCCATGAGCCGGCGTCAACGCCCGAGCAGGCCCCGCCATTTCATCAAGGCAATCAATGATTGCCCCTGAATCGACCAGCGTTTCGCCAGACTCCAGAATGAGGGCTGGAACGCGAATAAGCAGATTTATGCCCTGCACGGTCTTGGCATCCCCAAAGACCGAAAGCGGGTTGCGCGTAAATGGCATGTGGTAGTGATGCAAAGTCACTGCCACCCTGCGCACAAACGGCGAGTCATATTGGCCGACGAGTATCATGGGAGTGACTATTGCCCAATTATGCCAAGCGGTCCAATACCTTTTGACGGCCAATAAGTGGCAGCAGTGCAGCAAGTTCGGGACCATGGTCCAGGCCTGTCAGTGCCATCCGCAGTGGCATGAACAGTTGCTTGCCCTTGCGGCCAGAGGAAGATTTCAGAGCTTCGGTCCAGGTCTTCCAGGTTGTGGAATCCCAAGGCTCTACCGGCAATGCCGTGGCAGCGCTTGAAATGAAGTCCCGGTCCGCGGCGTCCACAATAGGGGCAATTCTGTTAGCGATGACGTCATGCCAAAGCTTGGCATCGACGAGCTTTTCCAGGTTGCCGCGTACCGCCAGCCAGAAAGCTTCATTGCCGAATTCCAGCCTGTCCTTGACCGCATCCCACGGCAACAAGTGCAGCAGCTTGGCATTGAGTCCGCGCAATTCGGCTTCGTCGAATCTGCCGGGTGCCCGGGAAAGCTTGGAAAGGTCAAAGCCCTCAATCAGTTCCGCGTAGTCAATGCAGGGATGAATGGCATCGGACGTACCCAAAAGTGCCGCGTGGCTGACAACGGCCATGGCCTCCAATCCCTCGTCGCGCATGGCAGAAATGGAAAGCGAGCCCAGGCGCTTGGACAGCCCAGCACCATCGGCCCCCACCAAAAGGCTGTGGTGCGCATAAGTGGGAACCGTGCCACCCAGCGCCCGGGTGATTTCAATTTGCACCGCCGCATTCACCACGTGGTCCTCGCCACGGATCACGTGGCTGATACCAAACTCAACGTCATCCACCACTGACGTCAAGGTGTAGAGGTAGGTCCCGTCTTCACGTATCAGCACCGGGTCTGATAGTGTTGTCGTATCAATGTGAACTGGCCCACGAATAAGATCGGTCCACTCAACGGGCGCATGGCCCAGTTTGAAACGCCAGTGCGGTTTGCGGCCCTCGGCTTCGAGTTTGGCGCGATCTTCCGGTGTAAGCTTCAAGGCAGCACGGTCATAGACCGGTGGCAAATGCTTGGCCAATTGGCGCTTGCGCCTGCGGTCCAACTCATCTGGTGTCTCGTAGCAGGGATAGAGATGGCCTGATGCCTTCATTTTTTCGGTCGCTGCGTCATACTTGTCGATACGCTTTGATTGCCACTCCACCCGGTCTGGTTTGATGCCCAGCCAGTCGAGGTCGATGGCAATGGCCTCGGCATACTCCGTCTTGGAGCGCACCGTATCCGTATCATCGTAACGCAGGATGAACTGGCCACCAGTTTTCTTTGCAAGCAACCAGTTGAGAATGGCGGTACGCGCATTTCCAATGTGAATGCGTCCCGTGGGCGATGGGGCAAAACGGAGAATTGTCATTTAGTTTTTGTCCCGAAAGGCATTGGTGATGGGATAGCGGCGCTCACGGCCAAAACTCCGGCGCGTGATTTTTACTCCCGGTGCCGCCTGGCGGCGCTTGTATTCGGCAATGTAGAGCATGTGCTGGATACGCTTCACCAGGGCCTCGTCGTGGCCACGGGCCACGATCTGCGCAATGGGCATTTCTTCTTCGACCAGCCCGTTGAGAATATCATCCAGCACGTCTTAGGGCGGCAACGGATCCTGGTCCTTCTGGTTTTCCCGCAACTCAGCCGTAGGCGGTTTGGTGATGATCCGGGAAGGTATGACAAAGCCTTGCGTGTTGCGCCACGCCGCCAGTTTGAACACTTGCGTCTTGTAGACATCCTTGATCGGATTGAAGCCGCCATTCA
>JANMKJ010000316.1:0-8866 GCA_031371945.1 Rhodobiaceae bacterium | reverse complement strand
GCCCTTCCCATCGCCATCACCGACAACCTCAATTTCGGCAATCCGGAAAAACCGGAGATCATGGGACAACTGGTGTTTGCCCTCAAAGGCATTGATGCAGCCTGCCGCGCGCTGGACTACCCCGTGGTGTCCGGCAATGTGTCGCTCTACAACGAAACCAATGGCCAGGCGATCCTGCCGACGCCCGCCATCGGCGGTGTAGGCTTGCTTACTGATTTGAGTAAAATGACCACGCTGGCCTTCAAGGCTGCCGATGATGCCATTCTGCTGTTGGGTGGCCACGGCAGCCATCTCGGCCAGTCGATTTATCTCCGGGAAATACTCGGCCGTGAGGAAGGAGCACCTCCGCCGGTTGACCTCGCCAAAGAAAAACGCCACGGCGATTTCGTTCGCTCGCTGATATCCCACGGCCAGGTTAACGCCGTCCACGACGTGTCAGACGGCGGGTTGGGCATCGCCGTCATCGAAATGGCGCTCGCCTCAGGCCTTGGCGCCAAACTGGACGTCACGAACCACGAGGCGCTGTTCGGCGAAGACCAGGCCCGCTACGTGCTGACCTGCAAGGCGGGAGAAGCCGCCAAAATCATCACCCAGGGGCACGTCAAGGGTGTGGATGTGATCCGGGTTGGGAGTGTGACTGGGGAGCCAGCGTTGAAGTTTGGCAATGATAATGAAATGTTGATCTCCGAATTGAAAGCGGCTCACGAAAGTTGGTTCCCGGTTTATATGGGAGGGTAGCCCTTTTCGGTTTGAACATCGGGATCTATTTTCGGCATAGATTCTAAGCCGAAATCGTAACTAATTCTGGGTCGCCCCGTACGGTATCTATGCACATTATGGTTGTAGTACAACACCCCGTTGTAGGTCGGCACCAAAACTCGCCTCTGGTATTTTGCCCTTGGCCGCACTATCTCTCAGACACATCAAAAGGTACTCCCAAACATGGCCATGGCTGCTGCTGAAATTGAACGGTTTATCAAGGACGCCTTGCCGGATGCGGCCGTTGAGATCAGGGATCTGGCGGGGGATGGCAATCATTACGCCGCCACGGTTGCCTCCTCGGCGTTCAAGGGCAAATCCCGGGTGCAACAGCACCAGATGGTGTATGCCTCGCTCAAGGGTCGCATGGGTGGCGAACTTCACGCACTTGCATTAACAACCAGCATTCTGGAGAGCTGACATGACCGACATCGCAAAATGGATCGAAAACGAAGTGACCACCAATGACGTCGTGCTGTTCATGAAGGGTTCGCCTGATATGCCGATGTGCGGCTTTTCCGGCAAGGCCACGCAGATTCTCAACCATCTTGGCGTGCCGTTCAAGGGCATCAATGTCCTCGACAGCGATGAAGTGCGCCAGGGCATCAAGGAATACACCAACTGGCCGACCGTGCCGCAGCTCTACGTTAAGGGCGAATTCGTGGGCGGCAGCGACATCATGATGGAGATGTTCCAGTCCGGCGAGCTCAAGCAGCTCATGGCCGAGAAGGAAGTCGTCCAGGCATAACAGACCCGCTTTGGGGTGAATTGACGAAACGGGCGCGCTATCGCATCCTGTGGGGATGCTCACACTGTTTTACGCCACCGGTACATGTTCGCTTGCCTCCCATATCGCGCTAGAGGAGTCCGGCCTTGCCTATGAAGCACGGCGGTTGAATTTTACTGCGGGCGAGCAAAACAAACCTGAATATCTTGCGGTCAATCCCAAGGGGCGGGTTCCTGCCCTGGTGACGGACCGGGGCATCATTACGGAAACCTCGGCCATTCTGGTCTATGTGGCGCAAATCAGTCCGGCTGCAAACCTTGCTCCCGTGGATGATCCCTTTGCCCTGGCACAGATGCAGGCGTTCAACAGTTACTAATCGTCAACCGTTCATGTGGCCCATGCGCACCGGCCAAGGGGCTATCGCTGGGTTGACGATGCCGCCGCCCTTGAAGCGATGAAAAAGAAAGTGCCACAGAATATGGCGGATTGTTTCGGGCTGATCGAGAACAGCTATTTCAAGGGCCCTTGGGTCATGGGTGAAACCTACTCGATTTGCGATCCCTATCTTTTCACCATAGCGGGATGGCTGGAAGCGGATGGGGTTGAGCCCACCAGGTTCCCAAAGGTCCTTGACCACCGCAACCGGATGGCCGATCGGCCGGCGGTAAAAAAAGTTCTGGCGCGTGAGCACGCCTGAACGGAACACCCTGCCTTTTGCCGCATTGGCCTTCACCATTCTGGTGTGGGGGTCGGGGCCGGCGTTCATCCGTTCCTTTTCCCTGGCAGCCGGACCTGCTGACGCCCTCGTCATCCGTTCAGTATGCGTGGCGATCTGCTGCATCATACTGTTGCCGTTCCTTGGTGGCTTTCGCGTGGCACGGCAAGACTGGTCGAAGTTGCTGCTCATTTCCGTTGGCATGTTTGGCTATTCAGCGGGTTCGGTATTTGGCTTTGGCAGGGTCACCAGCGGTGTTGGCGGCATCATCATTTCAACCCAACCCCTGCTCATTGCCCTGCTGGCCGGCTTTTTCGGGGCGGAAAAAATCCGGCTGCCGACGATTGCAGGTCTAATCGTATCATTCGCCGGAACGCTTTACCTGTTCAGTGGTGATACCGCCGATGGAACCAGCCACCAGAACCTGATCATTGGCGGACTAATGATCTTCGTGAGCGGGTTTTTCTGGGCGGTCTACGTGATCTTCTGCGCGCCACTGGTGCGGACCTATGGCTCGTTCAAGATTACGGCACTTTCCACCATTCTGGCCACGCTCCCTGCCCTTGCCTTTGCGTCTGCCAGCACGCTCCAAACGGTTCAGAACCTCAACGCGGCAGCGCTTGGCGCATTGGCCTACCTCACAATCATTGGCACACTGCTCACGGTGAGCACCTGGAATTTTGCCACGGCCCGGCTCAAGCCAACAACGGTTGGCGCGTCGCTTTATCTCATTCCTGTTTTGGCCATCGCCGCGGGATCAATCCTGCTCGGGGAAAACATCACTTCCACGACTTTGATTGCGGGAGCCATTATCCTGGTGGGCGTGGCGCTGGCGCAATTTGGCCCTGCCCTCAAACCCAATGCGAGCTTGGCTGGTCTGGCGGCCGTGCTGTTTGCGGTGTGCGTTTGGGGACTGGTGCCGGTTGCCATGCGTTTCATGGTGCTCAATGTGCCGCCACAAACCGTGATGATCCTCCGGGTGTTTCCAGCAGGCATCATCGGCCTTTTGGCGGTGATCTATCTGGGCGTGCGGCCGATGCCTTGGAGTGCCTGGGCGCGGATTGTGGCAGCGGCCGTCATCGGCAATGTTGGCTACCAGGTGCTGTCGACCCAGGGAGCCCAGTATATTCCGGCGAGCTGGATGGGAATCCTGTTTGGGCTGGAACCCGTGTTCATTGCACTGCTTGCCGTCATTTTGGCGGGCGACAGGCTGACGTCGTGGCTGGTGGGTGGAATGGTTTTGGCTTTGGCTGGAACGGCGACCTTGATGATTGGCAACCTGCTGGTGCCGGCCAAGGACGTGGGCTTACTGGGGCTTGTCCTGGTAACCCTGAGTACGATGGGCTGGGGACTCTATACGGTTTTGATACGACCGGTTTCGCGGGAATACGGCTCGATACAAATTGCCAGCCTTTCGCTCGGCATTTCGGCGTTTCCCATGCTGTTGTTCCTCACCCCGGAATTTCCCCAAACGCTGCAATCGATGAATTCTGTCCAGTGGCTGACAATTTCCTTCGTGGTCATTTTCTGCACCTTCCTTGCGACGGTGGCGTGGAACTACGCCCTCGGACACATGGAAAGTTCTCTGGCCGGAATGTTTCTCTACGTTCAACCCCTTGTAGCAGCGGTTGGCGGCATCATGCTGCTCGGCGAAACCTTGAGTTTGCCCCTGGTAGCAGGAGGCTTGCTGATTATCACAGGCGTTGCGGTTGCCCAGTTCGGTCCTGCCATTATGGGAAAATCTTCCGAAATTATTGCTTGACAGTGTAGGATTTAACATCTAGGCTAAGAAAATGGACAGAATTGAAAAGCAAGTTCCCTGGTACTTCACACCCACAGTGGTGATCGTTGCGGGCTGCCTTGTGGCCATCGTCAATTTCGGCGTGCGGTCGAGCTTCGGCCTGTTCACCGCTCCTATTTCGGAGGCGCATGCGTGGCCCCGTGAAATCTTCTCATTCGGGCTTGCCTTGCAAAACCTCCTGTGGGGCATTGCAACACCGGTGGCGGGTGCTCTGGCCGACCGCTATGGAGCCGCGCGGGTCATCATGGTGGGAGCCGTCGTTTACGCCATTGGCACCTGCCTGATGGCCATTGCCGATACACCGATCCTGTTCCACCTCAGTGCCGGAATCATGGTGGGCGTCGGCATTGCCATGTCGTCCTTCGGCATCGTGATGGCAGCCCTCGGGCGCATTGTTCCACCGGAGAGACGTTCCTGGGCTTTTGGCATCGCGACTGCTTCGGGGTCGCTGGGACAATTCATTTTCGCACCCCTCGGTGCGGCACTTATTACCGCCTATGGCTGGCAGCATGCGCTCATGATCCTGGGCGTTTCATCGTTGCTGATCGTGGCCTTTGCGGTACCACTGCTGGTGCAAAATACCTCAAGCACGACCCTGACCAAGGACGAAGCTGACATCACGATGGGCCAGGCCATTGGCGGGGCCTTTGGCCACCGCTCCTACATGATGCTGGTGGCGGGTTTCTTTGTGTGCGGATTCCAGCTGGCCTTCATCACCGTGCATCTGCCGCCGTACCTGGCCGAGCACGGCATTTCCAAAGAGTTTGCGGGCCTTGCCATGGGCGCGATTGGCCTGTTCAATGTCGTGGGCTCCTACACATCGGGGATGATTGGCGGAAAGTATCACAAGCGCGTGCCGTTAAGCCTGATTTACATCCTAAGATCACTCTCCATCATTGGCTTCATAAGTTTTCCCATAACCACCACGACCACGATGATCTTCACGGCAACCATGGGTCTCCTCTGGCTGTCTACGGTTCCCTTGACCATGGGGCTGGTGATCGTGATGTTTGGCACGCGTTATATGGCAACGCTGTATGGCTTTGTATTCCTGAGCCACCAGATTGGCTCGTTCTTCGGCGTATGGCTAGGTGGCAGGCTGTATGACGCCTACGGCAATTATGACGTGGTATGGTGGCTGAGCATTGGCCTCGGGCTGTTTGCAGCGCTGGTGCACCTCCCCATCAAGGAAGTGCGGGCCACCAAGTTTGCGGCGGCTTGAGACCGTGGGCTGGCCCGGTCACCGCTTGGCCATCACACTGTTTGTCACGGTTATTGTCGTGTGGATAGCAGTGATGGCGGTGCTGATGCGGCGTTCGTCGCTTCCCCCGGAGGCCAGCGGACCGATGCTGGCGGTGTTTGAGCCAGGAACTGCAGCCGATGACATATTTGCCCGACTGACTTTCGCGGGTGCAAGACCGGTGCGGCAAACGGCATTTTCGTTTATCTGGGTCGTTGCGGGTGACGAACCCGGCCTCGCGGGTCGGCTTGCGGCACAAGGTGCCATTGGCGCTTACCGCGAATTGCCGTTAAATCCTTCCATAGCCGGGTGCTTTGCGCTGGCGGATGCCAAGATCGCGGAATACGCGGGGATATGATGGACGTTGCAGATCCGGTTGCAGACCTAAAAGCCAATGTGGCCGTGCCGTTTTCCCAGGCTCGCGCCATGCCGAAGGCCGTTTACACGTCGGAAGCATTTGTCGGTGAAGAAATCTCGCAGATATTCGCCAGGGAATGGTTCTGCGTGGGTCGGGCCACGGCGCTGGCGAATCCCGGAGATTACGTGACCCTGGAACTTGCCAACCAGCCAATCATGGTCATCCGCGACCGCGACGGTGTGCTGCGTGCGCAATCCAATGTATGCCTGCACCGCATGTCGGTCCTGCTCAAGGGCAGCGGCAATACCAAAGGCATTGTTTGCCCCTACCATGGCTGGAGCTACGCTATGGACGGATGCCTGCGCGCGGCACCGGCGATGAAAGGCAATGAGAATTTCCGCGTCGAGGATTACCGCCTGCCACAGGTACGCTGCGAGGAGTGGTTGGGCTGGGTGATGGTGACGCTCAATCCGAAGGCCTTGAGTTGCCGGGACAAGCTTAAGGACGTGGAAGGGCTTGTCGCCGACTACGGAATGGAAGGCTATGTTGAAAATTTCAACGAGCAGTTCGTGTGGAATACCAATTGGAAGGTTCTGGCCGAGAATTTCATGGAGAGCTACCACCTGCCGGTTTGCCACGCCAAAACCATTGGCGGCCTTTCCAAGCTTGATGAAATGGTGTGCCCGCCGGGCCTTGCCGCTTTCAACTATCACACCATACTCAAAGACGACCGGCTGAAGATTGCACTGGCGCACCCGAGCAACACGCGCATGACGGGCGACAGGAGGCGGATGACTTACCTGCTGGCCATATATCCCAGCCTATTGATTACGCTCACGCCGGGATATTTCTGGTACCTGTCGCTGCATCCCAAGGGTGCGGGCCAGGTGCTGGTGAATTTTGGCGGCGGGCTTTCACCGGACTTTGTACGGGACGCCGAAGCGCAGAAGCACTTTGCCCAGCTCAAGACACTGCTGGATGAGGTGAACGTCGAAGACAAGGGCTGCACCGAAAGGGTTTACCGTGGACTGTGTTCGGACCTGGCAAAGCCCGGACACCTCTCACACCTTGAGCGGCCAAACTATGATTTTGCCACCTATCTTGCATCAATGATTGACTAGGGTAGCGGCGTTGGCTCAGACAGGCATGTCCACTGCTTCATGGCCGCCGTCGCAAGATCCTGGGCTTCCTTATTTTTCCTGACGTCTCCCACCACGCATGACATGCCGTTGGGAAGAAGTCGGAAGACAATAAGGTGTTCAGTCTTGGGCTCCTCACCGGCCAACGTGAACCGTGCGATGACGACAAGCGGGGAGAAGTCATTTCCCTTTTTTTCACCACCCCAGACGAACGGCCAATTGCTGCGCTCGGCATCGGCTCCGCTGAGCGAGGTATGCGGTGCTTTGCCAAATCCCACGTTCATGCGGGTACCTTCCTGATACAGCACCCACGTTGATGTATCCGCGAACGTCGCGCACTTTCGGAAAATATAATCCTCTCCCTGGTCGACGTTACCGGATTTCACGTCCCTACAGTCGCCCTGCTGGAATTTTTGGACAGCCCACCGCGTCTCGGCGCGGAGCGGAACCGTTAATGTGGCGAAGGAAATTGCAACGATCAGAAACTTGCGGAGCATGGCGTCATTTTCCGGCGAAGAAATCCACGGCGGCCTTGGTATAGCCCGTGGGATCCTGCAGCATGGCGAAATGGCTGGCGTCCTTCAGGATGATGAGCTTGGCACCGGGAATGGCACCTGCCATATAGTCCGTGTGGGCCCGGGTGATGGCTTCATCGTGATCACCCAACACAATGGCTGTCGGGACCTTGATGGTGGCCAGCTGTTCCTTGGTCCAGGCGGGCTGGGTTTCCCACATCTTGGCAATCTGGGCCACGAAAGCATCATACTGGTCCGGTGTTTTGGACATGCGCACATAGTCCTTGCCCATGCGCTCGATATAGGCGCCGAATGTCTTGTTGGTGGCAACGGCTGGATCGACACCATCGACGGTTACGTTGGCGGCCTGGGCAAACAGCTTGTTCAGGCGTTCGGGGTGGGTAAGCGCAATATCGATGCCAATGATGCCACCATCGCTCCAGCCCACCAGGTCGACCTTGTCGATTTTCAGAAAATCCAACAGCGCCAGATAATCTGACGTCATGAGATCATAGCCGTAGGGTTGTTCGTTGCGCGAGGAACGGCCATGGCCGCGGCTGTCGCCCACGATAACCAGGTTGGTCTTCGCCAATTCAGCCACCTGATTGGCCCAGATATCGGCGTGGCCAAGGCCACCATGAATGAGGAGAATGGGTTCGCCGGCCCCATAGGTGGCATAATACATCTCAATGCCATTGATCGGCGCATAGCCGCTGGATACGGCTGGGGGCATGGGGGGTGGTTCCGGCAGGGTAAGCCAACGTTCTTCGGCTGCTGCCACAGAATAAAACGCAAGCAATGCAAGGAAGCCGAGAACAAAGGATTTCACGCGTGACATATAACCCACTCCATTTTTCTAATGGGGCAATTTGTTCACACAACAGCGCAAAAGTAAATGGCAGGGAAGACCCTGCCATTGTGTCGTTTTCGTCAATAGACGCGTTAGCGTGAGTAGTATTCCACCACGTAGTTCGGTTCCATCTGCACAGGATATGGAACGTCGGTGAGGGCTGGAACACGAATGAGTTTCGCGGTCATGGCCTTGTGATCGACTTCCACATAATCGGGTACATCACGCTCGGCCAGAACAACGGCCTCAAGCACGATGGCAAGTTCCTTGGACTTGTCGGTCAATTCCAGTGCGTCACCAGCCTTGATGCGCATCGAAGGAATTGTCACGCGGCGGCCGTTTACCTTGACGTGGCCATGGCTCACGAACTGGCGGGCAGCGAACATGGTGGGCACGAACTTGGCGCGATAGACAATCGCGTCGAGGCGGCGTTCCAACAATCCGATGAGGTTTTCAGACGTATCGCCCTTCATGCGGGATGCTTCTTCATAGACCTTTGAGAACTGGCGCTCTGAAATGTTGGCATAGTAGCCCTTGAGCTTTTGCTTGGCCTTGAGCTGGATGCCGAAGTCGGACATTTTGCCCTTGCGGCGCTGGCCGTGCTGGCCGGGGCCATATTCACGCTTGTTCACCGGGCTCTTGGGACGACCCCAGATGTTTTCGCCCATGCGGCGGTCAATTTTATGTTTAGCGGGCTGACGCTTTGTCATTTACGGTTCTCCATAACCATTTCAGTTGGAACCCACCCTCCTCTTCTGGTCT
>JANMKJ010000279.1:0-6085 GCA_031371945.1 Rhodobiaceae bacterium | reverse complement strand
GACGCATAAGTGTTCTCCTTTAACCCGCTCCACCCTGGTGGAACGTTTGTTGAATTAGTAGTGGGTTTCAAACTTCTTGGCGAGATCTTCAATGTGTTCGGGTGGCCAGTTCGGCACTTCCATGCCGAGGTGAAGGCCCATCTGTGCCAGAACTTCCTTGATTTCGTTGAGCGACTTGCGACCGAAGTTCGGCGTGCGCAGCATTTCTGCTTCCGATTTCTGGATCAGGTCACCAATATAAACGATATTGTCGTTCTTCAGGCAGTTGGCTGAACGAACCGAAAGCTCGAGCTCGTCAACCTTCTTGAGCAAGGCCGCATTGAACTCCAGCTCAGGGCGCGCTTCTTCAAGCACAACCTTGGAAGGTTCGGCGAAGTTGATGAACACCGTAAGCTGGTCCTGCAGGATGCGGGCCGCATAGGCCACAGCATCTTCAGGTGTCATCGAGCCGTTGGTTTCAACGGTCATGATCAGCTTGTCGTAGTCAAGGATTTGGCCTTCGCGTGTATTCTCGATATTGTAGGAAACGCGGCGCACCGGGCTGTAGATCGAGTCAACCGGAATGAGGCCGATGGGAGCATCTTCCGGACGGTTACGCTCCGATGAAATGTAACCCTTGCCATTGTTGACTGTGAATTCCATGCGCACTTCAGCGCCTTCGTCCAGCGTACAGATGACATGCTCTGGGTTCAGCACATGAATGTCTGCCGTTTGCTGGATATCGCCCGCGCGTACAACGCCTGGGCCTTCCTTGCGAAGGCTCACCCGCTTGGGGCCTTCAACATGCATGGCAAGGGCGATTTCCTTGATGTTCAAAACGATGTCCGTGACATCTTCACGAACACCGGCAATCGAGGAGAACTCGTGCAACACGCCGTCAATCTGTACCGACGATACAGCAGCACCCTGCAATGATGACAACAGGATGCGGCGAAGCGCATTGCCGAGTGTCGTGCCGAATCCACGTTCCAGCGGTTCAGCTACCATTGTAGCAACCTTGCGGCGGTCACGACCCGGCTGAATGTCGAGCTTTGTTGGGCGGATCAGTTCCTGCCAGTTTCTTTGATTCACATGCATATCTTGCTATCCCGTGTAGTTCCCAGATGTTTAGGTCATCCGGTACTCGGCCTCTTTTTTTATTGGGCCCCACAACGCGGAGCCCTTAAACTTACCTGTTAGACGCGGCGACGCTTCGGAGGGCGGCAACCATTATGTGGAATTGGCGTAATGTCGCGAATTGAAGTGACCTGCAAACCACAAGCCTGCAAGGCACGCAAAGCTGACTCACGGCCTGAACCAGGACCCGTTACCTCAACTTCCACTGTGCGCATGCCATGTTCCATGGCAGCACGGGCAACTTGCTCACCGGCCATCTGGGCGGCATAGGGTGTTGATTTACGCGAACCCTTGAAACCCAGCTTTCCAGCCGATGCCCAAACGATCGTGTTGCCCTGAACGTCAGTGATTGTAATCATCGTGTTGTTGAATGATGAGTTCACGTGCACCACACCGGAGGAGATGTTCTTGCGCTCTTTACGGCGCGGACGAGCTGCTTCTTTAGCCATTTTCTATTTGCCTTTATTTCTTCTTGCCAGCGATGGCCTTCGCAGGGCCCTTGCGCGTACGTGCGTTGGTGTGGGTGCGCTGACCGCGAACTGGCAGACCCTTGCGATGACGCAGGCCACGATAACAGCCCAGATCTGTCAAACGCTTGATATTCATCGAAACTTCGCGGCGAAGGTCACCTTCAACCACATAGTCACGGTCGATAACTTCACGAATTGCCAATACTTCAGCGTCGCTCAGCTCGTTAACCCGCTTGGAGTGCGGAATCTTCACTTTGTCACAGATTTCAACCGCGTTAACGGGACCGATTCCGTGAATGTAGCGCAGCGAAATAACCGCACGCTTGTTGGTTGGTATGTTTACGCCTGCAATACGGGCCACTCGTTTTCTCCTAATTTTTCCAAGGGTTTAGCGCCCCTGGCCACAATTCCGTCTATAGTCTCAACCTGTCGCTACAATAGCGCAAAGCCGCGCTCTGGAAAGTTTCCTTCCCCAAGCCAGCTTCTGTGCAGACCAATATTGGGCAGTCTTTAGGGTGGAATCGCTTACGCGTCAACCGTTGAAACCAGCCAAATTCAGCCCTGCACCCCGTCCAATACACGTCCGATGGCAGCTGTCACTTCCGCGATGTCTGCCATGCCGTCCACACTGTGCAAATTGCCCTGCCCAGCGTAATAATTAACCAGCGGGGCCGTTTGCTTGTTGTATACCGTGAGGCGATCCCTCACCGTCTTCTCATTGTCATCGGCGCGACGGGTAAACTCTTTCGAGCCACAGGCATCGCAAACTCCGTCAACCCTGGGGCGAGCGAAGGTATCATGGTAACCCTTGCCACACTTGGCGCAGGTAAAACGCCCAGAAATGCGCCCGACCAGAGCTTCGTCATCAACCTTTATCTCAACGACGGCATCAAGCTTTTGCCCGCGCGACGCCAGCATCTTGCCCAGCGCCTCAGCCTGGGCCGGGGTGCGGGGAAAACCATCGAACACCACGCCGGACTTGATGTCCGGCTGGTTCATGCGCTCAGCCACGACCGCCACGATAACATCATCAGACACCAGGTCTCCCCGGTCCATGATCGCCTTGGCCTTGAGACCATATTCAGTTCCGGCAGCCACCGCGGCCCGCAACATGTCTCCAGTGGAAAGTTGCTTGAGTCCACGGTGTTCTTCCAGAACCTTGGCTTGTGTGCCTTTGCCAGCACCCGGGGGTCCGAGAAGAATGATGTTCATTTACGATTGCCGCGAAGCTTGGACTTCTTGATCAGCCCCTCATACTGCTGGGCGTAGAGATGCCCCTGCAATTGGGCGACTGTATCCATCGTGACACTTACGACGATAAGCAGCGAAGTACCGCCGAAATAGAATGGCACCCCGGAATAACCGATGAGTAATTCTGGCAGCAAACACACGGTCGCCAGATAGAGGCCGCCTATCACCGTGATGCGCGTGAGAACGTAATCAATATATTCTGCCGTGCGCTCACCTGGACGAATGCCGGGTATGAAGCCCCCGTACTTTTTCAGGTTCTCGGCGGTTTCCTTGGGGTTGAACATGATCGATGTATAAAAGAATGCAAAGAACATGATCAGCAGGATGTAGAGGAACAGGAACAGCGGCTTTCCGTGCCCCAGCAAGGAAGTAACGGTAATCAGCCAGTCAGGGCCCTTGCCGGCGCTGAAGTTGGCAACCGTAATTGGCAGCAACAAAAGCGATGACGCGAAGATCGGCGGAATGACGCCAGCGGTGTTAAGCTTCAACGGCAAATGCGAACTATCGCCCTGAAACATTTTCTGGCCTACCTGGCGCTTTGGATACTGGATCAACAGGCGGCGCTGCGCCCGTTCGAACAGCACAATGAAAGCGATAACGCCAAGCGCTATAACCAGAATGCCGAGCACCAGGAACGTCGACATCTGTCCAGTCCGGCTCAATTCAAACATGGCCGCAATGCCGCTTGGCAAGCCAGCCACGATGCCTGAGAAGATAATCAGTGAAATGCCGTTGCCAATGCCACGCGCTGTAATCTGTTCACCCAGCCACATCAGGAACACGGTTCCGCCCGTAAGCGTGATCACCGTACTGGCGCGAAAGAACATGCCGGGATCTGAAACGAGTGACCCCTGCCCCTCAAGCCCCACGGCAATGCCATAGGCCTGCAACGCCGCAAGGATTACGGTGCCGTAGCGGGTATACTGGTTCATTTTCTTGCGGCCGGACTCGCCTTCTTTCTTGAGCGCTTCAAGATGCGGGGAAACCGTCGTCATCAACTGAATGATGATCGATGCCGAAATGTAGGGCATGATGTTGAGGGCAAAGATCGCCATGCGGCCAAGGGCACCACCGGCCAGGCCATTCACCCAGCCCAAGATGCCGGAAGTGTTCTGCGCCGCGAACTTTGCAAGTTCGGCAGTTTCAATGCCAGGAATAGGAATATATGTACCAAGCCGGTACACGATCAACGCACCCAGTGTAAACCAGATGCGGTTTTTCAGGTCTTCAGATTTGGCAATCGCCCCGAAATTCAGGTTTGCCGCAAGTTGTTCGGCTGCTGATGCCATTTTGTATCCCTAGCGTTCATTTCACCAACCCCACATGTAGGGTGGCCCGATAACGCATACAACCTTACTTCTTGTGTTCAGACGGCACTTCCACAGGCCGCAAAACCTTGACGCTGCCACCGGCTTTTTCAACCGCGGCGATGGCGCTTTTTGTAGCATAAAACACTTCAAACGACAGCTTGGCCGTGAACGCACCCTTGGCGAGCAACCGCACACCACCGAGTGAGCGTGTCAGAACTCCGGCTGCAATCAGGCTTGCCACGGTGACAGGTGCCTTCACATCCAGTTTCTTGGCATCAACCGCAGCTTGCACGGTTTGCAGGTTCACTTCGTTGTAGGCAACCTGGTTCGGCTTGTTGAACCCGCGCTTTGGCAACCGCCGATAGATAGGCATCTGGCCGCCTTCAAAGCCTGCCTTCGCACCGCCCTTGCGGGCCGTTTGGCCTTTGCCGCCGCGACCAGCAGTTTTGCCTAGGCCTGATCCAAGACCGCGGCCAACGCGCTTGCGAATCTTGCGGGCGCCTGGATTGTCGGCAATTTCATTGAGCTTCATTGTCGTATTCCCTAAATCTTACTCAACCACGCGTGCGAGGTGAGCCACTTTCTTGATCATGCCGCGCACCGCTGGCGTATCTACCAGTGTCGATTTGCGGTTCATATTGTTAAGGCCAAGGCCAATCAACGTGGCGCGCTGGTCAGCCGGACGGCGCTGCGGGCTGGCATATTGCTCAACCGTGACCGTCTTTGCTGTTGGTGCTTTTGCCATAATTTGAAATCCTCGCGTTATTCTACAACTGCTGCATTGGGATCGCGGCGTCCGACGACTTCGCTGACCTTCTTGCCGCGACGCGCTGCCACTGAACGTGGGCTCGTCTGGTTCTTGAGCGCATCAAACGTTGCCCGCACCATGTTGTAGGGGTTCGACGAACCCTTCGACTTGGCCACAACATCATGGATGCCGACTGATTCAAACACGGCGCGCATTGGGCCACCGGCAATGATGCCGGTACCGGCAGGTGCTGCACGAAGTGTTACCTTGCCTGCGCCCCAGCGGCCATCAATGTCGTGATGCAATGTACGGCCTTCGCGCAATGGCACCCGAATGAGCACGCGCTTGGCGGACTCAGTTGCCTTGCGCACGGCTTCCGGCACTTCACGGGCCTTGCCATGGCCGAAGCCGACACGGCCCTTCTGGTCGCCAACTACAACGAGGGCTGCAAAGCCAAAGCGTTTGCCGCCCTTGACCACCTTCGCCACACGATTGATGTGCACGAGCTTGTCAATGAATTCGCTGTCCCGCTCTTCACGGTTGTCTTTGCGATCTCCACCGCGTTCGCTACGTTCTTTAGCCATGTTTTATCCGCCTGTTGATCTATGATCGGATTAGAAATTCAGTCCGCCGGCGCGGGCAGCTTCCGCCAACGCCTTGACGCGTCCGTGGAAAATATAGCCGCCGCGATCGAAGACCACGTCCTTGATGCCTGCCTTGATGGCGCGTTCTGCAACCAGCTTGCCAATAAGGCTTGCTGCCGCAATGTCCGCGCCGGTTTTCTTGGCCGACTTGAAATCAGTTTCCATCGTTGATGCGGAAGCGACGGTTACGCCCTTCGTGTCATCGATGATCTGTGCATAAATGTTTTTGCTCGACCGGAACACCGAAAGCCGGGGGCGCAGATTGCCGCGCTTGGCAAGGGTCTTGCGAACACGAATTGTGCGCCTGTCGAGTGGAGTGATTTTCTTAGCCATTTATACCACCAATTATTTTTTCTTGCCTTCCTTGCGGAAGATGTATTCGCCTGCGTATTTCACGCCCTTGCCCTTGTAAGGCTCTGGTCCACGATATTCACGGATTTCAGCCGCAACCTGGCCAACCCGCTGCTTGTCAATTCCGCTCACCACGATTTCCGTGGGCTTTGGAACCTTGATTTCAATACCAGGCGGAATGTCGTAAGACACGTC
>JANMKJ010000265.1:0-3781 GCA_031371945.1 Rhodobiaceae bacterium | reverse complement strand
GAGCTTGGGCCTCGATTTCCGGCTCAACCGCAACGGGTTCGATGTCATCGAAGTCAAATACCGGAAATGCCCGTGGTTCTTCTGCAGCTGCCTCGACGGGCGCTATTTCGGGCGGGGCGGCTTCGGCCACCACAATCACTTCAATGGGTGGTGGTGTTGGCGGTTCAGGGGTGGTTTGTACAACCTGGGCCACGACCGGGGCTACCACCGGTGTTTTCTTGAGCTTGGCGATGAGCAAACGGAAGGAATCCGCCGTTATGCGGCGGTCCGAGGAATTCTCCTCACCAACACTGTCCAAAGCCCCTAACCGACCCGAATCTGATTGGTTCATATGCAATCCGGGCGCGATGGTCGCATCGCCCTGCCGGATAGCTTGTTCAATCATGATACCTCAACTCAATCCTGTCCCACTCTCCATCAATGACTCAGACCTTTGTAAACATGATTAACTCGGCTCCGATCGCCCGATTGATGCAGTGTTTCCATCGCTTTATGGTTAAGACTGGGTTAATTATCGCGCGAATGTGACTTCACAGTTACCGCGACATATCCCACATGGGTTCACAAGGAACCCAAAACAGCATAGGATTTCACCATGGTAGAGAAAATCAACAAGACCGAAACGGAATGGCGGGCCGAATTGACGCCCGAGCAATACAAGGTGTTGCGCGAGCACGGCACCGAGCGGGCGGGAACCAGCCCCCTGAACAAGGAGGATGCAGCGGGCATGTTCCTGTGTGCCGCCTGTGGAGCGGAATTGTTTCCCTCCGAAACCAAATTTGATTCTGGCACGGGTTGGCCCAGCTACTATGCGCCGGTATCGCCCGATGCGGTAAGCGAGCATGTGGACAAATCGCTGTTTTCCACCCGCACCGAAGTGCGCTGTGCCAAGTGTGACGGGCATCTGGGTCATGTTTTCCCCGATGGGCCAACACCTACGGGCCTGCGCTATTGCATGAATGGTGCGGCACTCAAATTCACACCCGAAAAGGCCTGATGCATGAAGCTTGCGAATATCAAGCCGCCGGTGGCGGAGAAGCGCCCGCGCGTGGAAACCTGGCATGGCTATGAAAAGCGCGACGATTATCACTGGCTGAAGGCCGAAAACTGGCAGGAGGTGATGCATGATCCCTCACTGCTGCCGGATGATATCCGCCAGGTGCTGGAAGGTGAGAACGCCTATCATGAGGCCGTGATGGCCGAAACCGTGCCGCTGCAGGACACCCTGTTTGCCGAAATGAAGGGCCGCATCAAGGAGGACGACAGCTCGGTGCCGGCACCTGATGGGCCCTGGGCCTATTACACATCCTTCGTAACCGGCGGACAGCAGCCGCGCTATGCCCGCAAGAAACGTGACATGACGGGTCCTGAACAGTTGCTGCTCGACGGCAACGAGCTGTCTAAGGGCACGGAGTATTTCCATTTTGGCGGCATTGATGTTTCACCCGACCAAACGCTGGGGGCCTGGAGCTTTGACAACAAGGGGTCGGAATTTTACGAGTTGCGCGTGCGGGATCTCGCGGCGGGCAAGGATCTCGACGATGTCCTGCAGAATACCGCAGGCGATGCGATCTGGGCGGCAGACGGCAAGAGTTTTTTCTACACGCTGCAGGATGACAACCACCGGCCGCTGAAAACTTTCCACCATATTCTGGGGCAAGCCCAGGCTGAAGACCGGCTGGTCTACGAGGAAAAAGACACTGGCCTGTTTTCCGGCGTCGGCAATACCAATTCAGAGCGCTACATCGTGATCAGCGCCAATGACCATGACACCAGTGAAAACTGGATCATCGATGCCCACCATCCCTTTGATGAACCAAAGCTCATAGCCCAGCGCCAGACAGGCGTTGAATATGACATTGAGCATTGGCAGGACCAATTCATCATTAAGACCAACCGCGATGGGGCTGAAGACTACAAGATCATGGTGGCCCCGGTTTCCGACCCCGCCCCTGAAAACTGGACGGACTTCATTCCCTACCGCGAGGGCTGCTTCCTGGTGGGCTTCCTGGTTTTGAAAAACTGGCTGGTGCGCATGGAGCGCGAGAACGCCCTGCCCCGCATCGTGGTGCGCGACATGGCCACGGGTGAGGAGCACAGCATCGCCTTTGACGAGGAGGCCTATTCCCTCGGCTTTGGCGAGATGCGCGAATACGACACGGATATCCTGCGCTTTTCCTATTCCTCGATGACGACGCCGTCGCAGGTCTACGACTACAATATGCGCGACCGCACGAGGGTCCTGCGCAAGACCCAGGAAATTCCCAGCGGGCACGAGCCTTCAGACTATGTCACGCGCCGGGTGCAGGCCGTGGCCCACGATGGCGAACTTATTCCAGTCTCGCTCCTCTACCGGAAAACCACGCCGCTTGATGGAACCGCACCCCTGTGGCTCTATGGCTATGGCTCCTACGGCCTCAGCATGCCCGCTGGTTTCAACACCAATATTCTTTCACTGGTTGACCGGGGTTTCATCTACGCCATTGCCCATATTCGCGGCGGGCAGGAAAAAGGGCGGCGCTGGTATACCAAGGGAAAGCTTGAGCACAAGACGAACACCTTCCGTGATTTCATCTCCAGTGCCGAACACCTGATCACGGCAGGATTTACATCGAAGGGCCGCATCGTGGCGCAGGGTGGCAGTGCCGGTGGCATGCTGATGGGGGCTGTCACCAACATGGCGCCCGACCTGTTTCACGGAATTATTGCGGAAGTTCCCTTTGTCGATGTGCTTTCAACCATGCTGGATGACACCCTGCCGCTCACCCCGCCGGAATGGCCTGAATGGGGCAATCCGATTGAAAGCAGGCAGGCCTATGAAACCATCGCGGCCTATTCGCCCTATGACCGGGTGGAGGCAAAGGCCTATCCCAACATCCTCGCAGTGGGTGGATTGACCGACCCCCGCGTTACCTATTGGGAGCCTGCCAAATGGGTGGCGCGGCTGCGCGACCTCAAGACCAACGACAATCTCCTGCTGTTCAAGACCAACATGGGTGCCGGGCACGGTGGTGCATCAGGGCGGTTTGACCGGTTGAAGGAAGTGGCATTCGTCTATGCCTTTGGATTGAAGGTGGCGGGGCGGGCGTAACTCTTGTAAGCCTGCTGCACATTCAACACGCAGGAGCCGCCATGCGAGTAGCCGTTTTCGTGGATGCTGGTTATCTATATGCACAAGGGTCGTCCGCAATCACCGGACTGAAAAATCCCAAGCCTCGCGAAAATATTCTGCTTGATGAGGCTAAGGTCATTGAGTTGCTGAAATCGCATGCTTACGAAAGCTCAAACGGCAAAGAGTTATTGCGTATCTATTGGTATGACGGAGCGCCAGCGAGTGGCCCCTCTGTTGGGCAAACCCGCATCGGCAACCTTGACGATGTTAAAATCCGACTTGGGCAGCTCAATTCGAAGCGCGAGCAAAAGGGTGTGGATTCTCTTATCGTCACCGATCTCACGGAACTGGCACGCAACAAAGCTATTCATGATGCAGTCATGGTTACTGGCGATGAGGATATTCGTGTCGGTGTTCAAATTGCCCAAAGTCTTGGCGTGCGCGTGCATTTATTGGGAATTCGCGGATCGCACTCTTCCCAATCGCCTTCTCTCATGCAGGAAGCCGATACGGTTTTTGAGTGGGATAAGCCGGATGTCGTCTCGTTCCTGAAGATCAAAGGTGCCAAGGAAGCAGTCGTCGCCAAGAAATCACCGGCCAAAAAATCGCCACCACGAACCGTTGCCAAAGCCTTGCCTGCGAAAATTGACCCGATTGCAATTTCAACTG
>JANMKJ010000189.1:0-2107 GCA_031371945.1 Rhodobiaceae bacterium | reverse complement strand
GGCCCAACGCTTGTCACCAGCAAGGACAAGGGACTTGCGGGTGTATCCTGGCGTTTTAACGCCTGGGGCGGGAAGCACGCACCTTGGGATAACGATGCAGCACTGGCCGAAACGCTGCTGGCCCACGAGAATATCCCGGTGCGGAAATCCTGGATGACTTGCGAGGGCGGTTCGCTCGCCCTCGATGGCGAGGGCACGCTGATTGTTACCGAAACCAGCATACTCAACCCCAATCGCAACCCCGGCGTGAACAAGGCGCTGGCCGAGTCAGAACTCAAGGCCATGCTCGGTGTTGAAAAGGTGATCTGGCTGCCCGGTGACCCCATGGACAGGGAGACCGACGGCCATATCGACGGCATGTGCAGCTTCGTGAAGGCCGGCACTGTCATGTTTGAAACCAATCCAGATCCTGGCGATCCCCATACCCGCATACTGCAGGAAAACCTGCGCTGTCTGCTGGCTCACACCGACGCCAAGGGCCGCAGTTTCGAAGTCTTGCCGTTGCAAGAAGCAGTGGATGCCGAAGTCACCAGCACGATATTCTGCCGGTCCTATATCAATTACTACATCGTGAATGGCGGCGTCATTGTGCCGGGCTACGGCATTGCGAGCGACGAGAAAGCCGTAGCCGCCATCAGTGCTGCTTATCCCACCCGTAAAGTGGTGCAAATTCAGGTCAACGCTATTGCAGCTGGGGGCGGCGCCATTCATTGTATTACCCAGGAACAACCTGCCCTTGTGGATAATGTAGAATGACCCAGCTCGTCGTCGCCGCCGTTCAAATCGCCTGTAGTGACGATGTTGAGGAAAACCTCGCCAGAATCGAGACCCTGGTGCGTGAGGCCGCACGCCGCGGTGCCAGGCTGGTGGTGTTGCAGGAACTGTTCGAAGGTCCGTACTTCTGCGTGGACATTGATGCCAAGCACAATGGGCGCGCCAAACCCCTTGCCGGCAACGCTACCGTGGCGCAGCTTGCGAAGCTTGCAAAAGACTTGGGCGTGGTGCTGCCGGTGTCATTTTTTGAAGTCGATGGTGCCAAACGCTTCAACTCACTCGCCCTGATTGATGCCGATGGAAAGACCTTGGGCCTCTATCGCAAGAGCCATATTCCCGACAGCCCTGGTTATAGCGAGAAATTCTATTTCAGTAATGGCGACACAGGCTTCAAAGTCTTTGACACGGCGGTGGGAAAAGTCGGCACCGGCATCTGCTGGGACCAGTGGTTTCCCGAGGCTGCCCGCGCCATGGTGTTGAAAGGTGCGGAAATACTGATCTATCCCACCGCGATCGGTTCTGAACCGTCATATCCTGCGTGGGATTCGCGCGACCATTGGCAGCGCGTGATGCAAGGCCACGCAGGCGCCAATCTCACACCCGTCATCGCCTCAAACCGTGTCGGCGTGGAGCAGGGGACAACCGGAAAAATTGCGTTCTACGGCTCGTCATTTATCGCTGATCATACGGGTGCCAAGATTGCCGAGGCCGACCGGGTCTCCGACAGCGTCATTACGGCGGGACTTGATATGGGTGTCATCGCCGAAGCCCGCCGCATGTGGGGCGTGTTCCGTGACCGGCGCTTTGACCTCTATGGCGACCTCCTGAAGCCATCGCCAGGCCGCCTGCTGCCAAAAGTGTAATCTCAAGGCTTTTCCCAAAAAGGTGATTGCCCGTGTAAAGACAGTCCGGGTAAATTTTGATAGATGAAGCGCCATGACACCGGTTACAGACAGGCAGGGAAAGTTTTCGCCATTGAAGGCCGCCACACTGGCGCTTGCTGTGTTACCGGCCCTTGTCATTGCCTATTGGTTTCTGACCCATCAACTGGGTCCATTGCCAGTGAAGGCTGCCCTGCGCCTGATGGGCCTCTGGACCATTCGATTTCTCGTCATCACCCTGGCACTTACACCGCTGCAGCGCATCATCAACTGGCCCAGGATTTCCTTGATCCGCCGCATGTTGGGAGTGACGACATTTGCCTATGCCATCAGCCACTTCTGTCTCTACATCGTGAATTCAAAATTCGACCTGGGGTTTGTGGCTTCTGAAATAGTTCTGCGTACCTATCTCACGATTGGCTTTGTGGCATTGCTTGGACTGAGCCTGCTGG
>JANMKJ010000186.1:0-5530 GCA_031371945.1 Rhodobiaceae bacterium | reverse complement strand
CGCCTCATCCGTTCGCTTGATCCATTGCTCCGTGCTTCTGATGCTGGCCGGGCGATATTTGTGACCTCCGGCGTTGCGCAAAAATGCTCGCCCTATTGGGGCCCCTACTCCATTTCGAAGGCTGCCCTTGAGGCGATGGTGAAAACCTACGCGGCAGAATGTGAAACAACCAACATCCGGGCCAACTGTTTCAGCCCCGGACCAACCAGAACTAGGATGCGAGCCCAGGCCATGCCCGGCGAAGATCCGGAAACATTGCCTACTCCCGAAACCGTTGCGGCGCAGGTTGTGCCGATGTGCCTGCCGGAATATGCTGCCAATGGAACAGTGTACAGGTATTCAGCATGAGTGACCAAGCCACGATCGACGCACTCCGCACAGCCCGCCAGTCGGGTGAAAAACTGGGAAGCTACCCGGGCCCAACACCTTCAAGCATGGCGGAAGCCTTTGCCATTCAATCTGCCGTGCGAACCAGTATCGGCTGGACGCACGCCGGATGGAAAATTGGATGCACGTCGCAACGGGCGCAGATTGCCCTCCATACTGATGGACCCTTTCCGGGTCCGGTTTATGCCGAACGTCTGTTCACATCTGGTGCGCACGTAAAAACACTGTCGACAAACAGCCGAACGACGGAACCGGAGATTGCCTTCACACTCAGCCGAGACTTACCGAAACGTGATAAAGTTTGGACTGTTGCGGAAGTGGTGGCTGCCGTTGCTACGGTTCACCCGTCCATCGAAATCGTCAATCCGCGGTTGCCCAAGGGGTTCAGCGATGTGGTTGAATGGTATGTGGCCGATGGCGGCCTGAACCATGCACTCGTCCTTGGCCCCGGCGTCAAGCCGCTGGCTGTGGGTGAATATGCCAAGATCACCAATCGCATTTCAATCAATGGCCAGAGTAAATACACTGGCCTTGGCGTCAATGCACTTGGCGGTCCTGACATAGCACTCACCTGGCTTGCCAATGATCTCATCAAGAAGGGCCTGCACCTTCGTGCAGGTGATGTTGTAACGACGGGGGTCATCACCGAGGTTTTCGACACGCGCATTGGGGATCTGGTGGAAGCCACCTACGATCCAATCGGAACTGTTACAGTTCAACTGTGATCACTTGTCCTTGTCGAACGGATTTTTTCCGCCACGCAGGCTGAAGCGGATGGGAACTCCCGCGAGATCGAAGTCTTTGCGCAAGGAATTCATCAGGTAACGTTGGTAGCTTTCCGGCATCTTGGCCATTTGGTTTCCAAAGACCGCAAATGTTGGCGGCCTTGTACTCGCCTGTGTTGCGTAACGGATCTTGATACGGCGCCCGGATGGTGATGGTGGCGGATTCCGCGCAATCGTCGCTTCCAACCACTTGTTGAGCTGGTTGGTAGTGATACGCGCACTCCAGCGATCGACCGATTCAAAAACGGCTTTCATGAGCCGGTCAATGCCGCGTTCCTGCTTAGATGAAAGGGTAATTACAGGAACTCCGCGTATTTCAGGCAATACGTCTTCCAGCTTGCTGTGCACTTCGGCAAGTGTCTTTTGCTTGTCCTCAACTAGGTCCCATTTGCTGAGCGCCAAGACGATGGCGCGGCCCTCGGTGGCAACTAGATCAGACAGTGACAGATCCTGCCGCTCTATGACCATTGACGCATCGATCAGCACGACAACACAATCGGCAAAGCGAATTGCACGCAGGGCATCGGAAACGGCGAGCTTTTCGATTTTTCCAGTAACCCGAGATTTACGGCGAATGCCCGCTGTATCCCACAGCTTGACGTCACGGCCTTCCCATTGCCAATCGGTTGATATGGCGTCTCGGGTGATGCCCGCTTCCGGCCCGGTCAACATTCGCTCCTCACCGAGCATGGTATTCACCAGGGTGGACTTTCCAGCGTTGGGCTGGCCAATGATCGCAAGCCGCAAGGGGCGTGCAAGCTCTTCTTCTTCAGTAAGTTCGGGGGGACGCTCCTGCCCTTCCGGGATAAGCGCTTCGACGGCATCGTAAATTCCGTCAATGCCTTCGCCGTGCTCGGCAGAAATGGCAATAGGTTCGCCAAAGCCGAGTGAGTAGGATTCCATGACACCAGCTTCTGCCATTTTGGCCTCTGCCTTATTGGCCACAAGCCTTATGGGCTTGCCGAATTTGCGCAGCTTCTCGGCAAATTGCCTGTCAATCGGCGTTATGCCAACCCGCGCGTCGATCACGAAAAGTACGAGATCGGCTTCCTCAACCGCAGTCACTGACTGTTCGCTCATGCGCGCTTCGAGCGATTCCTTCTTGGCATCATCAAGGCCCGCTGTATCGAATATGCGAAAGCTCAGATTGCCGAATGTGACCTCACCTTCGCGGCGATCGCGGGTAACACCGGGCTGGTCATCAACCAGCGCGATCTTGCGGCCGACCATGCGGTTAAACAGCGTCGATTTCCCAACATTGGGACGACCCAGAATAGTTACTGTAAAAGTCATTGAGGCGTACTGGATTCTTGATCTACAGGTGCCACGCAATTGAGATCATCGGGCGCACATTCGTAGCTGGATTTTTTCTTGCCGGTAACGTCCGGATCCTTGGCGGTTTGCGCTTCCGGTGGCAGAATATCCTCGCGCTGGCCAGGCAAAGTGGAATCATCCATCTGGCCGGTCAATTTCTTGAACGATGTACAACCGCTCGTCGAGTATCCAAGGACTACCAACAGCAATAGAATGGATATTTTCTTCATCAGGATTACTTCGATAACAGCGGCGTTAAAATCTGGATCATGACCTGCGTGCGATCGCGCATGTCGGGGGGCGTATCGGGATCAGCAAAATTTGCATTCATGTAGCGATCTGCCATGGCGTAGTCGCCAGTACGATAGGCAGCAATGCCAAAAATCTCACGGGCCGCATGGCGCCAAACCTGGCCGTCTTTGTCGAAACCACCCAGCTTGCCCAGCAGTTCGTCGGGTTTGGCAGTATCAGCCAGAAGGTAACCGCTGCGAATCTTGGCAAGGTCGCGCAGACTCGGGTCAATTGTCGGATCGGCAGCGACCGCATCGAAAGCTGCAACCGCCTCTTGAGTCTTGCCTTGCTCAGCCAACAGGATTGCCGTGCGCAACCGGGACAACTGCTTGAAACCGGGATGATCAACTGCTGCCAAGGCGCGCATGGCATCTTCGGTTTTGCCACCATCGGCATTTTTCAGCCCGTCAAAATAAACTATCGCCGCGGCTTCGGACTGGGTTTTCTCGTAGTACTGATAGCCCTTGAAACCTGCAACCAAAGCCACAACCGCAAAGCATAAGCCTATGAAGTAATTACCAAATTTATCCCAAAGCTTTTTATATTGTTCCTGGCGGACGCCTTCGTCCACCTCACGAAATAGGGATTCATCACTCACGGCCTAAAGCTCCATCGTATTCAGGTCGTGGGGTAAGCCAGTGAGAGGGCTAAATCAAGGCATTTAACGGTTGCGTCCGAAAGTCTCGTGGACGGCGTTGCGCGTTTGCCAGGCAAGAAAAACTGCGATGCCTGCAGCGCCGCCAATAAATCCAGCAATCAGTCCAAGAACGTCGTCAGACATAAATCACTCCCAATTTCGTGTCTGGCACCATTGGCAGGCATTATGGTTAATGAGTGGTTAACGGCCGCATTCTGCTCACGTGACCTGGAACGAGGCAATCAAACCAGAATCCACCCGTTCGGCGACGAGGCTCTGCAATGCCCACAGGCCGGGATTATCCGCAACGAAGGCAAGTTTCTGGTTTTGCATGCTGGGGACTACGGTTGTATCCGTCCACGGCTGGTTCTCGCGCGGCGTGCCAGCTGCTTCGATGAGCTGCCATACGTGGCCGTGGAGATGGAGTGGCTGTTCGAAGGCGGTGCGATTGTCGATCTCGAAAATGATTGTTTCGCCCCTGGTAAAATCTCCAATGGGTGCACTGCCTGGACCGGCAGCGGCATTGATTGCCCAGGCAATGCCCTTCTCCAGGAGTTGGCGGATATCCAACACTTCGTTTTGAAATTTCGCAGATTTGAGCCCACCCTTGGTGCCACCTGCGATGACAACGGGAACTATTCGCGCCTTCTCAATATCTAGATTGGTGGAAACCGGATTGGCTGGCAGCGAAAAATTTTCAGCCAACGTAGAAACGGCTGATGCACCCTGCCGATCAAGATAACAGATTTCAACGCTGTCCTCGAACAGGTCGAGCACGATGGCCGAACTGTCATTGCCAGAATCCAAAACGAGATCCATCCTCTGTCCCGGAGCCAAGATAAGGTCCAGGATACCGGTATGACGCGGTGACAGAGGCTGACCATCCCGGGCCACGAGCAGAGGATCAACACCTTTCAACTGGAAATTCAGGACACGGGTGTTAGCCGCATTGAGCAGACGCAATCGGCAGGGCTTATCGGCCGGCAAGTTAAAATGCGGACGGTAGCTGCCATTCACGGTAAACCAGTTGCCAATCCGACCCGCACCTACGGCTGCCTCGAGGTTACCGAACCCCTGAACCACCTGGCCATCACTATCGAGTTGCCAATCATCGATGACCAGCGGCACATCGAAGAATTTGGGCTCCAGGGATTTTTCTTCAACCACCAGCATGCCGTACAGTCCCATATCCCGCTGGCGCGATGCATCGGTGAGTGGGCCAAACCAAAACGTGCCCGCATCAGGCGGCGTGAAGATGCAATCGACAGCGTTCGCATCACCCGGCTGCACGTTAACGGTCATGATCTCGGACGGCCCACGAATACCGAACCAATGGAACCATATTTCACGGTCCAGCGCATTGACGATCCTGACCTTGAACTCCTCGCCCTGTTTGGCCCGAAGTAGCGAAAGCTTGTCTTGGGTAAATCGCCAGGTCTTCGTCTTGTTTCCTGGGGTGCCGAGCAATTCCGCGTCCAACACTTCGGCACGCAAAATCTGAAAGCCGTCGGCGCTGATTGCAGCGACGGACAAGCGAGGAGCCAAACCGGTGAGCCCCGCAACACCTAAAAATGCGCGCCGTGAAAATTTCATGCAAAACTGGATCCGAATCACGCGAAGGCTAGGTTCACTCTATGGCAATTCGGGGGCTTGGCTCAGTCTTTCACGTCATAGGTATTTTCTGGCAGCGGGAACTGGCGGTTGCGCACTTCGACCGCATAGGAGCTGATGGCTTTCTCAATGGCCTTGCCCACTTCGCCGAATTCCTTGACGAATTTTGGCACGCGAGGGCTGAGACCCAGCATGTCCTCCATGACCAGAATCTGGCCGTCACAGGCCGCAGATGCGCCAATGCCGATGGTTGGAATGGGAACGGATTTGGTGATCTTTGCCGAAAGCGGCTCAACAACGGCTTCCAGCACCACGGAAAACGCGCCCGCATCAGTCACCGCCTTTGCATCCTCTTCGATCATCGCCCATTTGTCCCGCGTGCGGCCCTGTGTCTTGAAGCCGCCAATGACGTTGATCGCCTGGGGTGTGAGGCCGATATGGGCCATTACCGGAATGCCGCGTTCGGTGAGAAAATTGATGGTCTCGGCCATGCGCCTGCCACCCT
>JANMKJ010000140.1:0-2350 GCA_031371945.1 Rhodobiaceae bacterium | reverse complement strand
GTCGTGCCATTGGAATTCGAAGCAGGTTCAATGGCCAATGTGTTTGGCCCTGCTCCGTCAAATGCACCGGCAAAGCTGCCGCTGGTCGTAACGGTTACGCCATTGATGACTGCCGCATCTGTTGCACCGGTTCGCAGGTTTGTTGCGGGCCTCGCGTTCCAATCCAGGGTGTCGGCCTGTGCAGAAGCAGTCACACACAGCAAAGCCGCAGCCATAATTGTAACTGCAACGATCCAGCGCGCGAACTGCCGCGCCACAACGGCCTTAAAAAACACCTAAATCCTCTCCCCAGAGTCCTAGCCCAGTCATCAGGATCCCAAGCGGAATCCTTAACACTTCACTAATTTGGGTGATTTGGTTAATAGGACGTTAATTCAATGTCTTAGAACAGAACAGGTAGCAGGTTTTGAGGGCCTACAACCTTACCGTCGCGATAAAAGCCACTGTCCGCGGGGCAAATTTCAAAGGCGCTCTCCTTCAATTAATTTCTTCAACCCTTGAGAGCATCAGCTATGGCGAGTTGCTTGCATTGTCTGGCAATGCAATTCATCTTCATGGCCGAAAGCAACATCAGGCACCGGACAATGGCACAGTTCATCAACACCAAAGAAAACCTCGTAACCCAGGCCCTTGATGGCTTCCTGCTCACCTCCGGCGATGCAAACATCCAACGGCTCGATGGATTTCCCCATATAAAGGTCATTTTCCGGACAGACCACAAACCCTCACGGGTTGCCCTCGTATCCGGCGGCGGCTCGGGTCATGAGCCTGCGCACGCGGGCTTCGTGGGCAAAGGCATGTTGACGGCGGCTGTCTGCGGTGAGGTTTTCGCCTCGCCCAGTGTTGACGCCGTGCTGGCAGGAATCCTCGCAGTTACCGGCAAGGGCGGTTGCCTCCTCATCGTGAAGAATTACACAGGCGACCGATTGAACTTTGGACTCGCGGCGGAGAAAGCCCGTGCCCTCGGCAAGAAAGTCGAGATGGTCGTGGTGGGTGATGACATCGCCATTCCCGGAATCCTCCAACCGCGAGGCGTTGCGGGAACACTCTTCGTTCACAAAATTGCCGGCCACCTGGCTGAAAAGGGCGCTTCACTCAGCGTCGTGGCTGCAGCTGCACGGAAGGTGGCGAAATCCACAGTATCACTCGGCATTTCACTCAATTCCTGTACGTTGCCTGGCATTGGCCGGGAAGATCGCGTGCCCTCGGGCAAGGCCGAACTCGGCCTTGGCATCCACGGCGAGCCGGGTGTTGAACTCATTGATTTTGCCACAGCCAAGCAGGTTGCAGATTTGATCACCGGAATTCTATTCAAGAACGTGGCCAAAGCAAAAAACTATGCCCTGCTCCTCAACAACCTTGGCGGCACAACACCACTTGAAATGGCAGTCCTCGCCAACGATATCCTCACCCATCCCAAAGCAAAGAACATCACCACGATCATTGGCCCTGCATTGCTCATGACCTCGCTTGACATGCACGGTGCCTCGGCCTCGCTCTTGCCACTGACCCCCGAGTTTGAAAAAGCATTGCGATCAGCGGTAGTGCCGCAGGCGTGGCCCACTGCACAGCGCGTTGCAAAACCCAAGGTCCGGAAACTGCCGAAGGAAATCAAGCAGATATCTGCCAAGGCGAGTTCCAATCCCCATCTGCGGGAACTCGTCGAACGTGGCTGTCACGTTTTGATTGCAAATGAACAGCGCCTTAATGCGCTAGATGCCAAGGTAGGCGACGGTGATACCGGTTCAACGATTGCAACGGCTGCCCGCAATGTCGTGTCAAACCTCAATGCTTTGCCACTTGCCAACACCAGCAAATTCTATTCTGCCTTAAGCGCAACCTTAACCCAGTCCATGGGTGGCTCCAGTGGCGTGTTGCTTGCCATATTTTTTGCTGCTGCGGGAACGGCAGCCGCGGGTGGCACTTCGTGGGCGAAGTGCCTGCAGGAGGGCCTCAATCGCATGATGGAGTACGGTGGCGCCAGACCCGGCGATCGCACCATGATAGACGCTCTTGCCCCTGCCCTGGCAAACCTTGCCGCCGGAACATCGATTGGAGCCGCAGCAAAGGCTGCCCGCCAGGGCGCCGACGCCACCGCCCTAATGTCCCGCGCCAAGGCTGGCCGCTCAACCTATGTCTCAGCTGAAAACCTTGCCGGAATCAATGATCCGGGCGCCGAAGCAGTAGCACTGCTGATGGAGGGAATTGCCGATAAATAATTGAAAAACGTGGTGGGCCCGCCAGGATTTGAACCCGGAACCAGACGGTTATGAGCCGTCAGCTCTAACCATTGAGCTACAGGCCCTCCACCCGGAAGCCAATCTACAGGGAATTTACAGGGAAATTCCGA
>JANMKJ010000399.1:0-2966 GCA_031371945.1 Rhodobiaceae bacterium | reverse complement strand
GCGGAGGGCGGGCCGGGTGCGGGCGAAATCAAGCAGTTGTGAGATGATATTATCACAGCGCACCACGCCATTATCAATGCGCATGAGCTGTTGCTCTACTCCCAAGCCCTTGCCCTTTACCTTGCGGTCCAGCACGAAAGCCGAGGTACGGACGGCGGCGAGCGGATTGCGCAACTCGTGGGCAACGGTTGCCGTGAGCTGACCCAACTGCGCCATGCGGCCTGCCTTTACCATTTCATCCTGGGTGTCTTTGAGTTTCTGGATATTCTCCGAAAGCTCGGCATTGAGGCGCGTCACCTGGTCATTAACGGTTTGCAGGTCGGCAATCCGCGTGACATCGACAAATGTCACCATGACGG
Organism: Rhodobiaceae bacterium; assembly: GCA_031371945.1. GTDB lineage: Bacteria > Pseudomonadota > Alphaproteobacteria > Rhizobiales > Aestuariivirgaceae > Aestuariivirga. The sequence goes on along the minus strand of JANMKJ010000399.1, from coordinate 2,607 downwards.
AGCGGCCAGGTACGCCGGCATTCTCCCGCCAGCCGGACGAAACGACCATGGCGCGGGCGATGGCTTTGCCCCCAGACAACAGGTCCGTCTCAAAGCGCGTGGCTTCACCGATCATTCCGGCGATACCATCAGCAGGACAGCAGCCAAACATGCGGGCGGGATCGCTGGACGCGAACTCGGTTTCGGTGACGCCCAGAAGGTTGAGAAGGAATGGGTTAACGTACACGGTTTTACCGTTCTCGTGCAGATGCCAAATACCCACCGGCACGGTTTCGGCCAGGGCCCGGTAACGCGCCTCCTTGGCCTCCAGTTCGGCTTCCTTGCGCTTCATGTCGGTAACGTCAGTGTTGGTTCCCACCAGATAGGTCTTGCCATCTGGCGTTACTATCCTTGCCTTGCGCGTAAGCGAGTAGACAGTGTTGCCCTCAGTACTGGTGGCCAGTTCAAGAAATTCCTTGGCGATGTTGGTTTCCAGCACCAATCTGTCGCCTGCCATGAATTTCTCGGCTTGCTCAGTGGGGTAGAAATCCTTATCGGACCGGCCCAGCAATTGTTCAGCGGCAGACCCAATGATGTTGCAATGGGCCTCATTCGAAAAGACGAAGTTGAGCTGCTCATCCTTGATGAAGAGAGAGGTTGGCAAAACATCGAGAATTTGCAACAGGGCATCGATACTTTCAATGCGTGCCGGTGGAATTTTTCTTGTCGTCTTCATGTGGTTTTCTCTCCCCAGAGCAAAACGCTAAGGTTGTCAGGCGGCCAATTTCTGCAATCGATCGAGCAGTATGAGTGGATCAAAGGGCTTGTTCAGTATTCCGGTCACGACGACATCGTCGAACATGGCAAGCTCCTTGCTATGTTCACTGGCATTGCCCGTGATAATGATGGTTGGAATTTCGCGGCCCTGTTTCTTGAGCTTGGTGTAAACATCTATGCCATTGATCAGGGGCATTTTGAGATCAAGCACCAAAACATCCACGCCGCCCATGTTCACGCGGTCCAAGGCATCCTTGCCGTTGCGTACGAGTTCGCAGCGATAGCCATTGCGATTGATCAGTTGGCTGAGGGTTGGACCAAAGTCCGGATCATCTTCGGCAACCAGCACGATACCGGACTTGCCTAGGCCCGCGACTGCATCCAGCACCTGATAGAGGTTCACGGGCTTGGCAAACACCCCCATGGCACCCCCGGCGATGGCTTGCTGTAACAGTTGTTCCACGCTGTAGCCCGTCATCATGTAGACGCGGGCATTGGGCTTCAGCCGCTTGATCTCAAGAAAGCTTTCAACGCCGTTCCTGCCGGGCATCATCACATCCATGAAGGCTACGTCAAAATCCTGCTCGAGATAGGCAGCGATGGCGCTCTCGCCATCGTAGACCACCGTGACGGCATGACCTTCCATTTCGAAAAGCTCGCCCAATGAATTGGCGTTGTCGGCATCGTCGTCAACAACCAGAATGCGAAGTGGGCGTGTCATGCGGCTTGCTCTCCAAGATTTGCGTGAAGTGGCAGCCACATGGTGAACGTGGCCCCCTGCCCTTCAACAGAAGTGATTTCCAGTCCACCGCTATGCTGCTCGAGTATCTGCTCTACGGCGGGAATACCCAATCCAGTTCCGAAGTTTTTCGTGGTGAAGAGCGGTTCGCGAATCTTGCTCAGGTTTTCAGCGCTGATGCCGGGACCATTATCGCTGACGCTGATTTCGGCGCCGCGGGCTGTCATCCTCGTGGTTATGGTTATTGTAGGATTTTCCCGGTAGCAGGCCTTTGGATCATCGCCCTTGCCAACCAGCGCTTCCGAGGCGTTGGAAAGCAGGTTGATGATGGCGCGTTCAAAACGGCCGGGTTCAAGCTCCACCAACTTGTCGCTCAAGCCGAAGTAGCATTCTATCGAAACGCTTTCCGGCAAGCGCTGGGCCTCGGTCTGGATCAGTTTTTCAAGCCACACGTCGAGCACGGTGGGTTCGGCTTTCACCGCCTTTGAGCGTGAGAAATCGAGAAGCTGGGTTATGATATTGTCGCAGCGGATGATGCCATTGTTGATGCGCTGCAACTGGGCTTCAACACCCAGTCCCTTGTCCTTGATCTTGCGGGCCAGCAGGTACGTCGACGTTCTCACTGTGCTGAGGGGGTTGCGCAATTCGTGGGCCACGGTTGCGGTGAGATTTCCGAGCTGGGCCATTTTGCCCTTACGCAGTGCCTCATCCTGGGCTTCGTGCAGTTTCGCCAGATTGTCGCTGAGCTGGCGGTTCAGGGTACCCATGTCACTATTGACCGACTGTATTTCCTTGGAAAAGGCCAAAGTCTGCTGGTGTGCCTCAGCGAGCTCGACGTTGGTTTTCTCAAGCTCGGTAAACTTGACCTTGAGTACGCGACCCATGTAACGGCCATAATAGGCACCGCCACAGATGATAAGTGCCATGAGCACACCGATGTAGAGTTCATAGGACCGCAGGCTTGCGGCGGTGGCACTGGCATCCCCTGCCGCCTTCAACTTCACGCGACCGATGAGGTGGATGAGGTCAATGGTGTTGAAACGCAGGGCATCATAGCGGTCCACCATTTTTGAAACAGCGCGATGCGCTTCGGCAGCGTCACCCTTGTTCAG
>JANMKJ010000017.1:0-11760 GCA_031371945.1 Rhodobiaceae bacterium | reverse complement strand
ACAGCACTTGATGTCACCATTCAGGCGCAAATCCTTGAATTGCTGGTGCGGCTGCAGCGCGATACCGGCATGGGCCTCGTACTCATTACCCACTCCATGGGCGTGGTTGCTGAAACCGCCGAACGGGTGAGCGTGCAATACGCCAGCCAAAAGGTGGAGGAGCAACCCGTGGCTGATCTCTTCACCACGCCGCGCCATCCCTATACGGCGGCCCTGCTTTCGGCACTGCCCGAACGCAGTTTGGGCAAGCGGCTGCCATCAATACCCGGTGTCGTTCCGGGCCAGTTCGACAGGCCAAGGGGTTGCCTGTTTTCTCCGCGCTGCACCTATGCAACCGATCTCTGCAGGACCACGGTGCCGCCGATGCTGCAAGGCGCGTTGTGCCACTACCCCTTGGGAAAGACCGCCGCATGAGCCAGGTCCTGAATGCACAGAACCTCACCCGCTACTACCGGGTATCGCGCGGCGCCTTCAAGGAAGCGTCCCTGCTGAAGGCCGTTGATGGTGCAAGCTTCACGTTGGAGCGTGGCAAGACGCTGGCGGTGGTGGGTGAATCGGGCTGTGGCAAATCCACCCTGGCAAGGTTGATCACCATGATTGAACTGCCGACCTCAGGTGAACTCAATATCGCAGGCCATGACATTGTGGGGGCAACAGCTGCTACCCTGCGGGGCCTGCGTCCCAAGGTGCAAATCGTTTTTCAAAATCCCTACGGTTCCCTGAACCCGCGCCAGAAAATCGGCGCCATCCTTGAAGAGCCCCTGCTGGTCAATACAAAGCACACCAAGGCCGAGCGCCAGGAAAAGGCTCGCGCCATGATGACCAGCGTTGGCCTGCGCCCCGAACACTATGACCGTTACCCCCACATGTTTTCCGGCGGCCAGCGCCAGCGCATAGCCATTGCCCGGGCCCTGATGCTTGACCCTGAAGTGCTGGTCCTGGATGAACCGGTGTCGGCCCTTGATATTTCCATCCAGGCACAGGTTTTGAACCTGCTTGCGGACCTCCAGGAAAAACATAACCTGGCCTATCTCTTCATCAGCCACGACCTTTCCGTGGTGCGCCACATCGCCAACGACGTGATGGTGATGTATCTCGGCCGCGTCGTGGAACAGGGAACGCGGGATGACATTTTCAACAACCCGCAACACCCCTATACCAAGGCGCTGCTTTCGGCCACGCCGACCCCGGACCCCACCCGCAAGCGCGAACGCATTGTGCTCAAGGGCGAATTGCCCTCACCGCTCAATCCTCCCTCGGGTTGCACTTTTCACCCGCGCTGTCCCATTGCATTCGAGACATGCAGCCTGGTCAATCCGAAACTCATTGCCCATGATACCAGCCTTGTGGCATGTCACGCCGTGAACCCGATTGCATCAAAGGCAGCCTGAACCATGTCCACCCGCGCAGAACTTTCAACCGGTGAAGCCCTGGTCGGCCTTCTGGAAGCTTACGGCGTGGATACCATCTTCGGCATACCCGGCGTGCATAACATTGAGATGTATCGGGCGCTGCCGCGCTCGAAAATAAAACATGTGCTGGTGCGCCATGAACAGGGCGCAGGCTTCATGGCCGATGGTTATGCCCGCGCTACCGGAAAACCGGGCGTCTGTTTTACCATTACCGGCCCCGGCGTTTTGAACATCCTGACGCCACTTGGCCAGGCCTGGTCCGATTCCAGCAACGTGCTGGTGATTGCAACGGCGCTGGATGTGACAGATGCAGCGCAAGGCCGGGGTCGCCTGCATGAAATGCTCGACCAGCGCGGGGCCGCCGCCACCGTGACCAATCTTCACATGCGGGCCTATACGCCGAAAGACGTGCGTGATGGAATTGCCCGCGCCTTTGCCAACTTCGCATCGGCACGGCCGCGACCTGCCTATATTGAAATTCCGCTCGATATCCTGAAACAGCCGGCAGGCGATGGCTGGACTGCCCGCGCCCTGCCAACGGTACCATTGCCAGATCCGCACCAGATCTTGGCAGCTGTCGCAAGGCTGAACGCAGCAAAACGTCCGCTGATAATTCTGGGCGGCGGCGCATTGGCCGCAGGAACCGCAGCCCTTGCTATTGCGGAAAAACTGCAGGCGCCAATCCTGACCACCGTTGCCGGAAAAGGTGCAGTACCCGCAAGCCATCCCCTGTGCATGGGCTACCGCCTTGGGCGCAGCGTCACGCTGGACTTCATCCAGAAATCCGATTGCATCCTGTGCGTGGGATCGGAACTTTCCGAAACCGATTTCTGGAATACCGAGTTCGTCATCGAGAAAAACCTGATCCGCATCGATCTCGACCCCAGTTCCCTGGCAAGGCCACATACCGCGGAGATTGCCATACTCGGTGATGCCAGGGCCGCTCTCGACGCGATGGCTCCCCAGGTCAAGGCCCAAAGTGCCGCCACAGAACGCGATACCGCATCCTTGCATGAAGTGGATTCCGACCCGATGCGGGTAATGCTGGCAAAGATACTTGGCGTCATCCGCGAGAATTTGCCAAAGGAAACCATCGTCGCATCCGACATGACCCAGATTGCCTATGCAGCAAACGAGGATTTTCCCATGTCGGTGCCCAAGACCTGGATTCATCCCGTGGGTTTCGGCACGCTGGGTTTTGGACTGCCCGCAGGCATTGGCGCAAAATTTGGCATGGGCAAAACCCCCGTTGCAATTTTGCATGGCGATTACGGCATTCAATATACCATAAACGAACTTGGCACCGCAGCCGAACACCGGTTGCCGGTCATCGTGCTGTTGTGGAACAATGAACGCCTTGGCGCCATTCACGACAGCATGGCCAACGCCGGCATCCAGCCCAATAACGTGACCATGCGCAATCCTGACTTCCAGGCACTGGCACGCGCCTATGCCTGCAATGCAGAAAAGCCCGCATCGCTGAAAGCGCTGGCGATTGCCATCAAGGCCGCACTCAAGGCCGAAGGCCCTACCCTGATTGAAATGACACCTGCCATGGTCAATGGCTGACGCCGCCGTCATTTTTGATGTCGATGGCGTTTTGCTGGAACTGACCCGGGCCGAGGAAGACGCATTCTTTGTGCCTTTTGAAAAACGCTATGGCCTTGCAAACATTTCGCGTGACTGGGACTCATATGAAATTCGCAATGACGAAAATATCGTTGCCGAAATCCTGACGCGCAACAAACTGCCAGCTGGCGACCGGGCAGGAATAATCACGGACTATTTGGCGGTGCTCACCGAACGACTGGAGAGCGGCACCATAAGATCCATCACCATTCCGGGTGCAGCCCAACTTTTGCAAAAGCTCCACGGCACATTCAAAATTGGCGTTGCCACCGCAAATTTCCTGGCTGCGGCGAAACTTCGACTCACGCGCGCCGGCCTGTGGGACCACGTATCTTCCCATGCCTTTGGTGCCGAGGGCGGTGGCCACAAACGCCAAACCGTGGCCCGCGCCATAGATTCACTTAACCTTGCAAAATCCCGGATCGTTTACGTAGGTGACAATCTCAACGACGTTGACGCGGGCCTTTTCAACCGTGTTCATTTCATCGCCTTCAGCAATGATCCCCAGCGTTTAGTGGAATTGCAACGGGCCGGCGCACTGCACACCAGCAATAATCATCTGGAAACTTTTCGGCTCATCAGGCATCTATTGGACGAGGGGTGATTCAACGGCCACAATTAGAACATTTTTCTATTCTAGGATTTAACATATGAGCCACGAAAGCCAATTCAATCTTCTCAAGACCAGGCGTTTTCTCCCGCTCTTCGTGGCCCAGGCGATCGGCGCCTTTAACGACAACGGCCTGCGCAACGCCATCATCATTCTCATCACCTTCGATCTCGCGGTAAACCAGGGCTGGAACGCAACGCTGTTTGTCCAGGCGGGAACTGCCCTGTTCATCCTGCCCTATTTCCTGTTCTCGGCCCTGGCTGGCCAGCTTGCCGACATGATGGATAAATCCGTCATGGCGCGCCGCATCAAGCTCGCCGAAATTGCGGCCATGGTTTTTGGCGCCGTGGCCCTGTGGATGGATAATCCCTACTTCGATCTCGCCGTTTTGTTTTTTGCCGGAACCCTTTCCACCTTCTTTGCCCCCATCAAATACGGCATCCTGCCGCAATACCTGAAAGCGGAAGAAGTCATCGGTGGCAACGCCATGATCGAGATGGGAACCTTCGTCACCATCCTGCTCGGCACCATGTTTGGTGGCTTCCTCGTGCAGGACCATACGGGCCGCATCGTGTTGTGCGCCACGTTGATTGGCCTCAGCGGCGTTGCCTGGTATGCCGCCAGCCAGATGCCGCAAGTGGCACCCGCCTCGCCCGACCACAAGCTGGACTGGAACCTGTTTCGCCAGACAGCCAAGCTCATGTCCTACGCCCAGGAACGCCATGACGTGTTCTGGGCCATCATCGGCGCGTCGTGGTTCTGGTTTTTGGGTACCGCACTGCTCACCCAGTTTCCCGTATTCACCCGCGACATTCTCCTGGCCAACGGCACCGTGGCCAATGCCTTCATCGCCACCTTCACCATTGGCATTGGTCTGGGCTCGATGATCACCAATGTGCTGCTCAAGGGCGAAGTTTCTGCCAAATACGTGCCCGTGGCCGCCATCATGATGACGGTGTTCCTGATCGACCTGTATTTTTCGTCAGGTGCCGTGAATGCACGGTTTGCCGGAACCGAGCTTAACGAGGCGGCTGTGTTCTTTTCTTCTGGCGCAAGCTGGCGCGTGGCGTTTGACCTGTTCTTCACCGCCTTTTTCGGCGGCATCTATGCCGTGCCGCTCAACGCCATCATGCAGACCCGGGCGTCTCCGCCCAAGCGCTCACGCGTGATTGCCGCCAACAATGTCATCAATGCCGTGTTCATGATTGCTTCAACGCTGCTTTCGGCCGCCCTCCTGCAAGTGATGTCGGCACGCGGCGTGTTCCTGAGCCTGGCCTTCGCCAACGCGATTGCCGCCCTGTGGAGCATCCGGCTGCTGCCGCAGGAGATGATGGCGAATTTTGCCCGCCAACTCTTCCGCCTGCTGTTTCGCGTGGAAGTACGGGGCATGGAACATTACAAGGCGGCCGGCCGCAAGGCTGTGATCGTGGCCAATCATACGTCACTTCTGGACGGGCCATTGCTCTCGGCCTTCCTGCCTGACCGGTCGACCTTCGCCATCAACTCCTACATGGCCAAACGCTGGTGGGTGAAACCAGCTTTCGCCCTGTTAGATCTGGCCACCATTGATCCGACCAACCCCATGGCCATCCGTACCCTGGTGGATGTGGTAAAGAGCGGGGCCCGCGTGGTGATATTTCCCGAGGGGCGCATCACGGTGACGGGAGCGCTCATGAAAATCTATGAAGGCCCCGGTGCCATTGCCCAGATGGCCGATGCCCGGGTACTGCCGGTGCGCATTGATGGCGCGCAGTTTTCAAAATTTTCCCGCATGCAGGGAAAGCTCCGGCTGCGCTGGTTTCCCAAGATCACCATCACTTTCCTGCCACCGGTGAAATTCGATGCGCCACCCGAACTGCGGGGCTCGCCGCTGCGCGAATACCAGGCCAACAAGCTCTATGACGTGATGAGCGACATGGTGTTTTCCACCTCGAACACTGACCAGACCCTGTTTGAAGCCCTGCTCGATGCCCGCATTGTCCATGGTGGTGGCCACAGGATTGTGGAAGACATCCAGAGAAAGCCCACATCCTATAACCGGGTGATCATGGGAAGCTTCATCCTGGGCCGCAAGATTGCGGGCCTTACCCCCAACCAGAAATATGTGGGCGTGCTGCTGCCCAACGCCATCGGCGGCCTGCTCACCCTGTTTGGCCTGCAGGCCTATGGCCGCGTGCCCGCCATGTTGAACTTTTCAACCGGTGCGGTGAACATGGCGGCAGCCTGTACGGCAGCCCAGGTGCGCACCATCGTGACATCGCGCAAGTTCATTGAAGCCGCCGAAATGCAGTCAGACCTTGATCTGCTGTCAAAGAATTGCAGCATCATCTACCTCGAGGACATCCGCACGTCTGTTGGCCTGTTTGACAAGCTGCATGGGCTGTTTGCGAGGATTTTCACCGCCACGGCGCTCAAGTCCGCCGGGGCCGCGCGCGATCCTGACAGTGCCGCCGTAGTCCTGTTCACCTCCGGATCCGAAGGCGTGCCCAAGGGCGTGGTGCTTTCCCACCGCAACCTCAATTCCAACCGCCTGCAGGCCGCGGCCCGCATTGGCTTCAGCGCCCAGGACATCGTGTTCAATGCACTGCCCATGTTCCATTCCTTCGGTCTGCTGGGGGGCACGCTGCTTCCGGTGCTGTCGGGTGTCTACAGTTTCTATTACCCCTCGCCGCTGCACTACAAGATCGTGCCAGAGCTGTGCTACGACACCAACGCCACGGTGCTATTTGGCACCGATACCTTCCTCATGGGCTATGCCCGCAATGCCAATCCCTATGATTTCTATTCGCTGCGCATGATCGTGGCGGGCGCTGAACGCGTGAAACAGGAAACCCGTGATATCTGGGTGGAAAAGTTCGGCCACCGCATTCTCGAAGGCTATGGCGCCACCGAATGCTCGCCGCTTATTGCAGTCAATACCCCCATGCACAACCGCACCGGCAGCGTTGGCCGCATGGCAGACCGCATCGACTACCGTCTGGAACCGGTCGAAGGCATTGCCAATGGCGGCAGGCTGCATGTCAAGGGTCCCAACATCATGCTCGGCTATTTGCGGGCCGATAATCCGGGCCACATCGAGGCACCCGTCGATGGCTGGTATGACACGGGCGACATCGTGGAAGTGGATGAAAACCGCTGGGTAACCATTTTGGGCCGAGCCAAGCGCTTTTCAAAAATTGCCGGCGAGATGGTGTCCCTCGTGGCCATTGAAACCAAGCTGCAGGAGGCCTTTGCAGGTGAGAAATTTGCCGTCGTTGCCATCGCTGACAAGAAAAAGGGTGAGCAGCTTGTGCTTTTCACAACCCTGGTAAAACCCGATCGCAAGACCATTTCTGAAACCTTGAAGCAGCGCGGGGCAACCGACCTCATGGTGCCGAAAACCATTATCCATGTAGATGAAATTCCGCTGCTGGGCTCGGGCAAGACCGACTATGTCACGCTCAACCGCATGGCCAGTGACGAGGTCAAGGAGTGAGCCCACGGGGCAGTGCCCATGCCATGGCCCTCGAGCTTGTCGAGCTCGCCGCCAGGATCATGGATGCCCCCCGACTGGTCCCCATAAGCTTTGCCCACATTGATGCCTGCTTCTACACCGGTCAATCGCATATCGACTTCGTCACCTATCTCTTGGCCCATGACGCAAGCCTCGCCGTTCCCACCTGGACCAACAACAGTGTGGCCAGCCTGAACGATGAGACTTACAGACCCACAAAGCTTGATCCGCAAATGGTCGGGGGTGCCCATGAACTGATGCGGCTCTATGCGGAGCTGGGGTGCAAGCCCACCTGGACCTGTGCGCCTTACCAGTTGGAGGGCGGGCCCAAATTCGGCGATCATATTGCCGTGGGTGAATCAAACGCGGTGGCCTATTACAACTCAGCAATGGGTGCGCGCACCAACAAGTATGGTTCGTACCTTGACGTCGCCTGCGCCATCACCGGCCTTGCACCCTTTGCCGGCCTGCACACGGACGAGGGCCGCCGGGCTGAACTGCATCTGGCCTGCGAGGACTTGCCGGAGAGCTGGAAGCGTGAAGATATATTCTTTCACCTGCTCGGGCACATCGTGGGCCAACGGGCGGGCCGCCGGGTTCCCGTCATCACCGGCATCGCGCTTGCCAGTTCCGATAATCTCAAGGCCCTGTGCACCGCAGCGGCCGCATCCGGTGGTGTTGAACTCCTGCATGTTGCAGGCGTCACGCCTGAAGCACCTCATCTCGCAGCCGTTTTCCGTGGCCAGGACAAAATCAGTGTCTCACCTGAGGATTTAAGCGCCGCGCACCAGCAGCTTTCAACCACGGTCGATGGCAGCCTCGATTGCGTGGCGTTGGGCACGCCACATTTTTCCCTCACCGAGTTCGCCGAGCTGATGCGCCTGCTCGATGAACGCCCCCTCAAAATTCCCCTGCTGGTGTCAACCAGTCGCGGCATTCGCGAAATGCTGGTCGCCAAGGGATGGCTTCAAATTCTTGAAAAGTCGGGCGTGCAAATTCCTGTCGATATCTGCACTTACTATTCGCCAAAAATCCAGAGCCTCAAGGGCAGGGTGATGACCAATGCCGCCAAATGGGCCTACTACGCACCCGGCATGCTGAGCGTTGCGGTGGTTTTCGGCAGCCTCAGGGAATGCGTGGAAAGTGCGGTGCGGGGTGAAGTGTGGCGCGACCCCGGCCTGTGGCTTACAGCATGATTTCCGGTGCAACACTCCTGCTCGATGCACCCCTGAGCTTCTGGGGCGGCTTTGATCCCCGGTCGGGCATCATCCTCGATGTTCATCACCCGCAACGCGGCCAGTGCCTGACGGGCAAGATACTGATGATGGTTGAAAGCCGGGGATCCGGCAGTGCACCCGGCAACCTCGCTGAAGCCATCAGGCTTGGCACGGCACCTGCCGCCATCATTCTCGTCGTACCCGATATCAATTTAAGTGTAGGTGCCCATGTTGCACAAACGCTCTACGAAAAAACCTGCCCCATCATCGTCGTGTCAGCGCAGGCCTTCCGCGACCTTTCCAAACACGCGTATTTGCATATCTCCCATGATGGAAGCGTTGTTCCAAGCCTCGACGCTGGGTGAAGGCTCAGCTAGAAGGGCCCCATGAAATTTGCACCCATCACACAACGACTGGCGGGCCTTGGCTCAGATAAATGGGCCGTCCACCTTGAAGGCAAACGCCGCGCCAGGGCAGGCGAAAGCCTGATATTCCTGTCAATCGGCGAACCCGATGCGCCACCGCCCACCGCGGTCATGGACGTGGTGAACCGCCAAATGCGGGCCGGTCGCTATAAATACGCCGAGAGCCGCGGGGAACATGCATTGCTGCAAAGCCTGTCGGCCTACTACACGAAAACAACGGGCCGCCCCATCGGCACCGAGCACTTCATTTTCCTGCCCGGCACCCAGACGGCCTTGTTCGTGGCCATGCAGGCCACCCTTGATCTTGGCGATGAAGTGCTGATGGCCGACCCCTATTACGCAACCTACGAAGGCGTGATTGCGGCAGCCGGTGGCATTCCCGTTCCCGTGCGCGTCGATCCTGACCACGGTTTCCATTTGAAGGCTGCCGACCTTGAACGCGCCATCACCCCCAAAACCCGTGTCCTCCTGCTCAACACGCCCAGCAACCCGACCGGTGCGGTTCTCACCCGCGAAGAAATCAAGGCCATTGGCGATGTGTGCGAGCGCCATGACCTGTGGATCGTGTCGGACGAGGTCTATGCCAGCATGACCTATGGCAATACCGTCTTTGCCTCGCCCTTCGACGAGCAGCGATTGGAGGAGCGCACCATTGTCGTCTCGTCGCTCTCCAAGTCGCACGCCATGCCGGGTTTCCGCTGCGGCTGGATTGCCGCTTCACGGGAATTCTGCGAGCGGGTTTTGCCGCTCACCGAAACCATGCTGTTTGGTTCGCAAGCCTTCCTTGAAGATGCCGCAGCCTTTGCCCTGAGCACGCATTTTCCTGAAGTGGATGCCATGAAGAAGAGCTATGAAACCCGGGCCCGCTCCCTGGTGGCCGGGCTGAAGAGTGCCAAGCACATCAGTGCGCGCATGCCTGAAGGCGGCATGTTCGTGATGGTCGACGTGCGAAAGACCGGCCTGAGCGGTGAAGCCTTCGCGCGCAAGCTGCTGGCCGAGGAAAATGTCGTGACCATGCCCGGCGAAAGTTTCGGCGAAGGTGGCGCCGGCCATGTGCGCGTGGCACTCACCGTTGATGAAGACCAGATCAAGGAAGCCTGCAAGCGCATGGCGAAGGTGGCAGCGGCGCTCTAGCTAGCTGACCTGGTAGCCGAACTCTTCCGACTGTTCGGTCAACCATTCCCAGAAGCTTTCCGAGAACCCCCGGAACACCGAAAGTTCGAAAGCATCAGGGGCAGTTCGCGTGACATGCACGCCCACATGGGCCATTTGCGTGAGGACAGATTTTCCGACCGGGAACCCAGTCTCATGAAAGTCAACCGGCGAGCCCTTGCACAGCACGTTGCAGACCTTGGGGCCGGCCATGCGGATGACAACGCGGCCATGGCTCTGGTCCGAGCATGACGCAAGGCCCGCAAGAGTGCGGGCAACTTCAGGACAGGGCCTGCCCACGACGAAATACTGGTCTGCACCGGCCCATTGTGATGTAGCACCACGGTAGGCCTTGAGCGCATCGGCAACCGCCTTGGATTTTCCCTGTCGCGCAATCACCGTCACGATGTGGGTGGGTGGTGCAACCGACAGCGTTACACCAGGCATGCCACGATCGGCACCGAAGCGGCCCTGAATGGCAATGTCAGCCAGCGCTGAAACCCTGTGAAATGTGTCAGGCATGGAGTTTCCTGTTCTCGCTGTCGTAATGCACAGGATCGCAGATCACGCCATAGCCGTGGATGTTGCGGATGCCATCAAATATCTTGACCACCTCGCCATGCCGCGCGCGACCGTTGCAGAGCAATGCCAATCCCAGCCACATGTTGAGGCTTGGCGACCACGCCACCGATGAAATGTAGCCCTGGTCAGCCGCCATTGAAGGCGCATCGTCCTTGCGCAAGATATGCGATCCGGCACGGATCTTGGCTGTAACATCGTGGGGCCTGATGCCAACCACGCATTGGCGGTTCACATCCACCATGCCTTCGCGGGTGGCCATGACGCGGCCCACATAATCTTTCTTGGTGGACATCATCTTGCCCAGGCCCAGGTCACCTGCCGTTGTCGTGCCATTCAGTTCACCGCCCGCCACATGGCCCTTCTCAACCCGCATGATGGAGAGGGCCTCGATGCCATAGGGCATCATGCCAAACTCCTCACCCGCCTGCATCAAGGCGCGGGCCACCAGGTTTCCATAGTCGGCGGGAACCGCGAGCTCATAGGCATGTTCGCCCGAAAAAGAAATGCGGAACAGGCGTGCAGTCATGCCGCCGAGAATGGAAACCTCCCTGGCAGCGAGATATGGAAAACTGGTGTCGTCGAGCGTGACGCCGTCAACGATTTTCTGCAATGTGGCGCGCGCCTTCGGGCCAGCAATCGCCATCTGGGCCCACTGTTCGGTGACAGATACATACTGCACGTCAAGCTCTGGCCAATGGGCCTGGTGGCAGAATTCCATGTGGCTCATCACCCGGGCTGCGTTGGCCGTGGTGGTGGTCATCAGGAAATGCTCCGGTCCCAACCGCGAGGTCGTGCCATCATCAAACACGATGCCGTCTTCGCGCAGCATGAGGCCATAACGGGCGCGGCCCACGTCAAGGGTTGAAAACGTGTTGCAATAGAGCCGGTTGAGAAACTCCGCTGCATCCGGCCCCTGCACGTCAATCTTGCCAAGGGTGGATACGTCACACAGTCCAACACCGCTGCGTGTGGCCAATACCTCACGCGATGCCGCGGCCAGCCAATCTTCACCTGCCCTCGGAAACCATGAGGACCGCATCCACAATCCGGTTTCCACAAACACTGCACCCAGTTCATCGGCCCAGTCATGCAACGGTGTTTTGCGCACCGGCTGGAAGTGGTGCCCCACAAATGGTCCGGCCAACGCTCCAAATGAGACCGGCGTGTAATAGGGACGAAATGTTGTAGTTCCCACTTCGCCCATGCTGCGGCCCGTGGCCTCGGCCAAAATGGCAATGGC
>JANMKJ010000530.1:0-2928 GCA_031371945.1 Rhodobiaceae bacterium | reverse complement strand
TACGCCTACACCCCGCGTGGCTATGCCAAGAAGAGAGTAACTGAATGACCGTTCACTTTATCGGCGCCGGCCCCGGTGCCGCTGATCTCATCACCGTTCGTGGATTGAAGCTAATCCAGTCCTGCCCCGTGTGCCTTTACGCGGGATCACTTGTTCCGGAAGAGATCGTCAAGGCAGCTCCCCCTGGTGCCCGTGTGGTCGATACCGCACCCTTGCATCTGGATGAGATTATTGCAGAAATTTCCCAAGCCCATGAAAGAGGACTGGACGTTTCCCGCGTGCATTCCGGCGATCCCAGCATCTACGGCGCCATCGCCGAGCAGATGCGACGGCTCGATCACCTAGGTATTTCCTACGATGTAACCCCGGGTGTTCCGGCCTTTGCCGCAGCGGCCGCAGTTCTCAAGACCGAATTCACCCTGCCGGAAATTGCACAAACCGTGATCATTACCCGCACGACAATGCAAGCCAGCGCCATGCCGCCCGGCGAAGAGCTTGAGAATCTGGGCAAGAGCCGTGCAACCCTGGCCATCCACCTGTCGATCCGCAACCTTGCCTACATCGAACGCGCACTCACACCGCATTACGGTGCCGATTGCCCCGTCGTGGTGGTCTACCGCGTCACCTGGCCCGATGAAAAAATCATTCGGGGCACGCTTTCAACCATTGCCAAGCTGGTGAAGGCCGCAAAACTCACACGCACCGCACTCATTCTGGTAGGCCAGGTACTGGGCGACCACGATTTCCGCGACAGCGCACTCTACGACAAGTCACACGAACATGTCCTGCGGAACAGGAAAACAGCTAAACTGAAACCACGCTGATCAGATCAGCAAGGCCCCTTCATGGCGCAGCAGCCACTCCTTGCGGGCAATGCCGCCGCCGTAACCGGTCATCGAACCATTTGAACCAATCACCCGGTGACATGGAACAACAACCGCAATCGGATTGCGGCCATTCGCCATGCCGACGGCCCGCATGGCATTCCTGTCGCCAAGCCTGGTGGCCAATTCTCCATAGGATATCGTCACGCCACAGGGAATGCGCCTGAGTTCCGCCCAGACGCGGGCCTGGAACGGAGTTCCGCCGCCATCAGTGGGAATGTCATCGATGGATGTGAGATCGCCAGCGAAATATTTCGCCACCTGTGTCGAAAAGCCAAACGGGTCGTTGGCTTGCGCGATCTCGACATCTCCGAAACGGGCTTTCAACTCCCGCTCCACCCGGTGATCCGCCTCAGTGAATTCGAGCAGCAACATGACCCCTTCCCGCGCCAGCAGGATCATGGGCCCGATGGGCGTTGCAATGGTGTCGGTGAGAATTGAAGACATGGAGGCTCTATATCCAATCCGTCATTCCGGCGAAAGCCGGAATCTGGTTGGAGAATGTACTGCAACCCAATGATCGCTGCGGCGCGACATTTCCAACCTCTTCCCTTTTCACCGTATTTTTAAGATAGTGGGACAATGCTTTCACCAATCCACCTACTGTTAGCACTTCTCGCAACTTTCATATGGGGCCTGAACTATGTGGTTATCAAGCTCGGGGTTGGTGAGGTGCCGCCGCTGCTGCTCACGGGACTACGTTTTTTCTTTGCTGCACTTCCAGCTGTATTTTTTGTGGGCCGCCCCACAAGCCGGATTTCCTTCGTTGTAAGTTATGGCGTGGTTCTCGGTGTCGTCCAGTTTGGCTTGCTGTTTGTGAGCATGAAGCTGGGACTTTCAGCGAGTCTTGCATCCCTTGTTCTCCAACTGCAGGCTTTCTTCACAATCGGATTGGCTGCCCTCGCACTTGGCGAAATACCAAAACCAATTCAGCTGGCAGGTGCAGGGCTCGCCTTTGGGGGGATTGGCGTAATCGCCGTCAGCCGTTGGCAGGGGCCAGAATTGATTCCGTTGTTGCTCTGCGTGCTCGCCGCATTCGCCTGGGGTGTTGCCAACATCATTGCCAAGAAAAGCAATGAAAAGAATATGCTTTCGTTCATAATTTGGGCAAGCCTCATGGCACCCCTGCCATTATTTCTGCTTTCCTGGCTGCTGGAAGATCACGCAGAAATTATCGCTGTACTCACACGCCCTTCGTTGCTGGCCATCGGCGCAGTTGCCTATCTCGCCTGGCCGGTAACGGTGGTAGGGTTTGCCCTGTGGAATTTTCTGCTGAGCAAATATCCCGCAAGCAGCGTGGCGCCCTTCTCGCTCCTCATTCCAATCTTTGGTGTGCTGAGTGGTGTAATGTTACTGCAGGATAAATTGGGACCTGCAACTATAGCCGGCGCTACGCTCGTCTTTGCAGGATTGGCTATCAATGTCTTTGGACCAAAATGGCGGAAGACCTAGCCCAGCCTTTTCAGCGCTTCGCCAACTTTCACCCTTTGCACATCCAATTCGGCTTTGCGCTCGCGGGTTTCGATGAGTACGTCTTCCGGGGCCTTGGCCACAAAGCTGGGATTGCCCAAACGACCGGCAATTGCTGCCGCGTCCTTCTCGATTTTCTCCATCTCCTTGGTGAGCCTGCTGCGCTCGCTATCAAAGTCAATGACGCCTTCAAGCGGCAGGGCAATGGTCGCTTCACCAAGCACGATCTGCGCCGATGCCTTTGGCACCTGGTCCTCGAAGGAGATCGATGACAGCCGCGCCAAGCGCAGGATCTCGTTTTCCCAGGCAGAGGCAATCCTGCGGGTTTCACGGCCTGCTCCCACCAGCACGCACGGAATCTTCAGGCCGCCAGAAATATTCATTTCAGCCCGCACCGAGCGGATTTCCGAAATGATGCCTATCACCCATTCGATTTCGGCGTCGGCGTGCTTGTCGCCCAATCCCTTGTAGGAAGGCCATTGGGACTCCATCAGCCACTGCTCGCGGCTTGCCGTCTGCTGCCATAGCTCTTCCGTAACGAATGGCATGAAGGGATGCAGCAGAATCAAGATCT
>JANMKJ010000529.1:0-4892 GCA_031371945.1 Rhodobiaceae bacterium | reverse complement strand
TGCGTCGACGCGGCAATGGGGCCGGTGCCACCCTCCTCCGAGTTGGAAACAACTCGCGCTGTTCCTCCCAATCCTGCATAGATGGCTCCGCCTCCAGCCAGTTGAAGATTCGTACAATTGCAGCCATCATAGCTGCGATTTTCCAGTTTAAAAGAAAGACATTGTGATGCCCGATGCGACCAAAAACTCTCCCCATTTGCGGGAATCCACCTTGGCTGTGCACGCCGGAGAATTTGTCGATCCAACAACCCGGGCATCATCTCCGAACCTGGTCATGTCGGCCACTTTCGCACCGGTCGAGGTCACGGGATTTTCGGCACGCGATGAGAAGGACTATGACGGCTTTGTGTATGGTCGTGTTGGCAGCCCCACGGTGCGCCAGCTTGAGGAGAAGTTGGCGGCCCTCGAGGGTGGACAGTCGGCACTTGCCTTTGCCTCTGGCGTGGCTGCGGGCCATGCCCTGATTGCAGGGCGTCTCAGCCAAGGCGATCACTTGCTGATGCCTGATTCCAATTATGTCGGCATTGCCGAATTGACACGAGACACCCTGCCCCGCTTTGGCATCGAAGCATCCTTTGTCGATACGACCGACCTTGCTGCGGTTGCAGCAGCGATCAAACCGAATACGCGCATGCTTTGGCTTGAATCACCCGCCAATCCCACCATGCAGATC
Source organism: Rhodobiaceae bacterium (assembly GCA_031371945.1). Taxonomy (GTDB): domain Bacteria; phylum Pseudomonadota; class Alphaproteobacteria; order Rhizobiales; family Aestuariivirgaceae; genus Aestuariivirga. The sequence goes on along the minus strand of JANMKJ010000529.1, from coordinate 4,219 downwards.
TGTGACCTCGCCGCACTCTCGAAGCTTGCCCATGAAAAAGGTGTTCGCGACGTGGTGGCGGATTCCACATTTGCCACGCCCATCGCCACAAAACCCTTAAGTCTTGGCGTGGATTTTGTCGTGCATTCGCTCACCAAGTATATTGGTGGCCACGGAGATGCGATGGGGGGCTGTGTGATTGGCCGGAAAACTGACCTTGATGCGCTCAATCTGGAATCAACCGTACATTTTGGCGGAATCCTGTCCCCCTTCAATGCATGGCTTATCCTGCGCGGTGCCGCTACCCTCCCGATCCGCATGCGGGCCCATGAAGAGGCTGCCTTGAAGATGGCTTACCATCTCGAGGCTCATCCGGCGATCAAACGCGTATTTTATCCCGGCCTTGCGTCACACCCGCAACATGTTCTCGCCTCACAGCAGATGAAGAATTTTTCCGGAATGATGACATTCCAGACCCACGAGGATGGCCTGGCCGTGGCCAAGCGGATGGTAAAGCAGCTGCAGCTCATTCATTACGCAGTGTCGCTTGGTCACCATCGCAGCCTGGTGTGCTGGATTGGTACGGACGATATTGAAAACTCAACTTACAGGCATGACGAAGAAGCTGCCAGGCGCTTTCGCGATTACATGGGCGATGGCGTATTCCGCCTGTCGGTTGGCATCGAGGATAGTGATGACCTTTGGGCGGACCTGGTGGGCTGTCTCTAGGCTTTGGCGTCCTTGGCCTTGTGGTTTCGATAGGACCTGATGCTAACAGGAATCATCAGCAAGTAGACAATTGCCAGCAGCGTCAGGGTTTCCCACGGGAATGAAATCAGAAATACAAATGCCAGCACCGCGCAGCCCAGTATGGGCAATACCAAATCGCGTCGTACCCGGGGGCCCAAGTTTTTTCCGGAGAAGGTCGGAATGCGGCTCACCATGAGAATCGCAACCCCCACGATGTAAGGTGCAATGAACAATGCGTAGGTGTGGCCGTTGTCGATGTATCCCATGAATCCGAGATAGAGCGGCGCCAAGGCGAGACCAGCACCGGCCGGTGCGGGTGCGCCGCTGAAGAAGCCCCCTGCCCAAGCCGGCTTCTCCGCGTCTTCCAGTGCGACATTGAACCGTGCGAGGCGCAGTGCACAGCAAATGGCAAGAACCAGTGCCACGACCCAGCCCTGAGTTTTCAGTTCGTTAAGTGACCAGAGATAAATCAAAATAGCAGGGGCCACGCCGAAGTTGACAAAATCTGCCAGGGAATCAAGCTCGGCACCAAAGCGTGACGTGCCTTTGAGGAAGCGCGCCAAGCGTCCATCAAGTGCATCAAGCACAATGGAAATGATGATGGCACCGACTGCCAGTTCAAAACGGCCTTCGATGCCCAGCCTGATGGCCGTAACCCCGCTACACAGGGCGAGTAGCGTAATGAGATTGGGCAGCAAATAGCGCACGGGCACGTGCTTGAAGCGTTTGTTCGGTGATGCCTTAGGTGCTTCATCCATCGTGCTGGTCAACTCGTTCGCGCAAGGCGTTCAGCTTCGGGCGAACTCATGTCCGCGAGAACCGTTTCGCCGGCAAGTGCGAGCTGGCCAACGGCGACCAGCGGGTTAACGCCCTTGGGCAGGTAAACGTCAACCCGGCTGCCAAAGCGGATGAGGCCGAATCTTTGACCCGCCCCCAGTCTATCTCCTTCATTCACGAACTTCACGATGCGGCGCGCAATCAGGCCCGCAATTTGTACCACGCCAAGCATGCGACCGTCGGCGAGTTCAAGCGTGAGTGCCTGGCGCTCATTGTCTTCGCTGGCCTTATCGAGTTCCGCGTTGAGGAAGGTTCCTGGAATGTAAGTGATCTTCTCGATCCGCGCATCGACGGGGGAACGGTTCACATGCACGTCGAATACGTTCATGAACACCGAGATGCGTGTAGTGGGCTCGCGGTCAAGGGCAAGCTCCGGCGGGGGAATGACTTTCTCAATGGCGCTGATGCGGCCGTCTGCCGGGGAAATCACCAGACCATCGCGTAACGGTGTGACCCGCTCGGGATCGCGGAAGAAATAAACGCACCACAACGTTGCAACAACGCCAACCCAGGCCAGCACATTCCAGCCCAGCCAGAACAGCACCAAGGTGACAGCGGCAAAGATGGCAATGAAACGCCACCCTTCACGATGGATGGGGACGAGGGTTTTCGTAATGCTGTTGACGATGGACATGGGCCTGATCTAGCCCGGATTCGTTGCATTTGCAAAGCAAAGAGGCCGTCCATGCATCACTGCATCCACGGCCTCGATTTTCGCCAGAACAACAAACTGGCGAGGTGCTGATGCCTCGCCCGCCATTCCGGTATTTCTGTCTGACGCGTCCCAAATTCCTGTTGCAGGGGTCACACTTTTAAGGCCGTGTGGTTCCTTGCGTCCAACTTCCTGTGCGGCAGTTGATAGGTTGAACATAGGCCCTTGAAGTAAACAAAGGTGAATCGGCCAGGGCAATGGATCCAAATTTCATCAAAATGTGGGTATTTCTTTCGGGTAGCGTTAACGCGCGATTGCCAGTGAACCCTAAAACGGGCCGTGTTTACTCGGTGCTAAGGTTACTCAGGGCTTTGGCTTCAGCAGTGATGCCGCGCTCGTCGAGATTGGCGGCCAAACGCCGTCTCGCCTCATCAGCTTCGCGCTGGCGATTCCACATGGCGGCGTAGATGCCTTTCTTGCGGAGCAGCTGATTGTGGGTGCCACGCTCGGCTATGCGGCCAGCTTCGAGTACAATGATCTCATCGGCATCCACCACAGTCGAGAGCCTGTGGGCGATGACAATTGTTGTCCGGTTCTTTGAGACCTTGCGCAGTGCAGTTTGGATTTCCTGCTCGGTGAAACTATCAAGGGCAGAGGTTGCTTCATCCAGCACCAGTATCGGTGGTCCTTTCAGAATCGTACGGGCAATGGACACACGTTGTTTTTCGCCACCGGACAATTTCAACCCGCGTTCGCCGACCATGGCATCATAGCCCTTGGGCAGGCTGAGGACGAATTTATGGATTTGCGCCATTTTTGCGGCGGCTTCCACTTCCGCATCCGTGGCATCGGGCCTGCCGTAACGGATGTTGTAGCGGATGCTGTCGTTGAACAGCACCGTGTCCTGGGGAACCATGCCGATGGCAGCGCGCAAGGATTTTTGTGTTACGTTGGCAATGTCCTGGCCATCAATGGTAATGCGACCAGCCGTCGTTTCATAGAACCGATAAAGCAATCTGGAAATTGTGGATTTTCCCGCACCTGACGGTCCGACGATGGCAACGGTGTGGCCAGCCGGCACGGTAAACGTGAGACCCTTGATGATGGGCCGTTCCCTGTCGTAGGCGAAACTTACATTTTCAAAGGCAATAGCCGCCTTCCCCGGTTTCAGGGGAACCGCGTCAGGCTTGTCCTTGATCTCAGCATTGATTGAAAGCAACCGGAACATGCCTTCAACGTCAATCAGCCCTTGCTTGATTTCCCGGTACGACGAGCCGATGAAATTCAGCGGCATATAGAGCTGCACCATGAGTGCGTTCACCATGACGAAATCACCGATTGTGGCTTTGCCCTGGGTAATGTCAAACGCCGACATGGCCATCACAATGGTGAGCCCAATGGCAAAGAAAAAGGTTTGCCCGGCGTTTAATACGGCCAGCGATACCCACGTCTTAACGGCCGCCTTTTCGTACAGCAGCATTGATGCATCAAAGCGCACGGCCTCATGTTCTTCATTGCCGAAATATTTAACCGTTTCAAAATTCAGCAGGCTATCGATGGCCTTGGTATTGGCATCGGTGTCGGCGTCATTCATGTTGCGCCGAATATTGATGCGCCATTCGGTGGCGGCATAGGTGTACCACAGGTAGATCACGACGGTGCCAAGCACGACAGCAGCGTAATGCCAGCTGAAGGAATAGGCCAGAACACCTGCCACCAGGGCAATTTCCAGTGCAGTTGGGAACGTGTTGAACAGCGAGAAGCGCAAAACAGTATCAACGCCCGCCGTGCCACGTGATATGACGCGCGACAGCCCGCCGGTACGCCGTTCCAGATGGAATTTAAGCGACAGCGCATGCAAATGCCGGAACGTTTTTATGGCAAGTTCACGAACCGCGCGTTGCCCAACCTTGGCGAATATCGCATCGCGAATTTGCGCCAGCGCCACCATCATGATGCGGCCAACGCCCTAGGCCAGAATAAGAAAAAACGGCACGCTGA
>JANMKJ010000490.1:0-6868 GCA_031371945.1 Rhodobiaceae bacterium | reverse complement strand
AAACGGTGGTCGTGGGCCCACATGGTGCCCTGAAGCTCGCGGAAATCGCCGGCCACGTTTACCAGGCCATTGTTGTCATCAGGTCCGGAAGCTCGGGAATCCGTGGCTTGCGTATTGATCTTGTCGCGCCGCGCCAGCGTCGTGCTCCAGCGGTAGTCATAGAACGTGCCAGGGAAGTGATGCACGTTGGCCGCACCGTCGCTTTCGGCACCATTATGCGCGTTGTGGAAGTGCAGCTGCGTTTCATTACGGCCAAAGCCGCCGTTGTATTCGCGGTTCTCGGGCAGGTTGTTATAGATGCGGGTCAGCACCGGCTCGCCGTATCTCACTTTGAAAAGCGGCGGTGGAACCTTACCAGTTACCGTAGAGTTCTTGCCGCGGGTCATCGGGGCGGAACCCGTGCCGTAGGACCACACCCGGTCAGGAGCCTGATGAGCCATCAGATCATGGAAATAGGTAGTGGATGAACAGTTAGAGAGCGACAAGATATAGCCCACCTTCGGGAAAAATTCATCCCAGCGCTGGTGTGCGAAGATCTCGCCTGGCGGCCTGCCTTCGATTGGTCCCCGGCCTGTCAGGGGATTTGTAAGTGCAATCTTGTCCTGGGGGTTCGTATTTGGGTCACTAAAGTCAGTATGCCAGGACAGCCGCTTGGCATCGCGTTCATGCAAATCAGTCGGGAAAACAACGTTACCGTTCGACCCACGCGTCAATGGAATAGGTTTTTGCACCTCAAGTCGATGCATGGGTTGGGAGAATTTAGTAGCACCGTTCAACGGGCTGTGGGGCGCGCCAGTGGGCACGGCTGCGTAGGCACTTCGTGCAAAGGGGCTCAGGCCATTCTTGAGCGCCAACGCGCCAGTGGCAGTCAGTATGCCCCATTTAAACAGGTCGCGGCGGGTGATATCACCGAGCGACAGTGCCTTTACAATTTCAGCACGATTGTTCCGTGCGTTCTGTGCTTCCCTCTGCCTAATCCTGGAAGCATGATTTGACGTATACATTGCCACTCTCCACCATCCCATGCGTGCGCACACACAAAGGCAACCCCCCAACTTGCCTTTCTTCAGCAAATCAAACTTGCGACATCTTTGTTTAAGTCGAAAAAATCCAGCCACAACTCGTCAAAAATCGTGCCGGAATGGACGTCCCTGAACGATAAGCTTCCACAATCATAAGTCAGGTGCTACGGCAAGACGTCCAATGATTTGCGTGGGCGATAGTCGCAGTAGCCCTTGGACCAAAGTCCATGGGGTTTCCGACCTTGGTCCCATGTCCGCTCGATGCTGGGAGCACCAAAATAGACCGCAACGGTGATTTGTTTGGTGGGCGCAGTAGGACTCGAACCTACGACCCGCTGATTAAGAGTCAGCTGCTCTACCACCTGAGCTATGCGCCCGCCTCTGTAAAGGCGATATGGCCCCGCGCGTGCAGGGCCAATAGTTGGGGTCTATAGGGCGGTTGCCGGGAGTTGTCTAGCGATTGTTCACATGAACACGTCAAGCTGCGGCTGGCCCGTTTCATGGCGCACTTCCTCCTGCCAACGCTTGAGCAAGACCTTGCGGCGTTCGGGATATTTGTCTTTCAGAACAGACATTTCCAGCATCCGGTCAGTGCGGAACGACCGGAAACCCTGGCGCAATTCGCACCAGCCGATTATCAGCCGCTGGGCATCGAAATACGAAACGGCAATGGGCCATATGGTGCGGCTGGTTTTGGTCCCCTCCTCGTCGCTGTAAGCAATGGTGACTTTCCTTCCATCGCGAATTGCAGCGCGGAACTGAGCCACGTCTATTTTGTCGGGCGCGTGGTTGTAACGCGACGGCACAAGCAGGCCTGCATCAAACAGGAAAGGCTTGAGCTTTTCCGGTAGCACTGTGCCGATCTTCGCCACTGTATCCTGGGCGGCCCGTGCCAAATCCACATCGCCGCGCCTTGCCACCCAGCGCAGGCCCAGCATCACCGCTTCAAGCTCATCGGTCGTGAACATCAGCGGCGGCAAGTCATAGCCTTCGCCCAACACATAGCCCACGCCCGCCTCACCACGGATGGGAACGCCATCGGTAATCAATGTCGCGATGTCGCGGTACACCGTGCGCAGTGACACTTCCAACTCGCGTGCCATCACGTCACCGATCACCGGCCTGCGGTGGCGGCGCAGAATTTGTATCAACTGCAAAAGGCGATCAGCTCGGCGCATGGCTTTCTCTACGGCAGTGTTGCTGACAGATTCTGTCAGCAGTATGGCAGTAGTGGATCTGCTGGCGTTGCTGTACAACACGGGTCGCGCCTCACAGTTATGACGGGTCAAGACATGGCACAGGCACACTTCAGTGACGAGGGCGTAAAGGCAGTATTTGCGGCCTACCCCCTGCCCGTTCGCAGCAGGCTCCTGGCTTTGCGGGACTTAATCCTTGAAGTCGGCCGGACTACGCCGGGCGTAGGTTTGGTTGATGAAGCGTTGCGCTGGGGGCAACCCAGCTATATCACGCGCGAAACCGGTAGTGGCAGCACGATCAGGATCGACCAAATCAAGCGAGAACCCACTAAATACGGCATATATTTCATCTGCACGTCTGGCCTCGTCGATATTTTTAAAGAACATTACGAAGATGAGATGCATTTCGTGGGCAACAGGAGCATTGTGTTTGATATTGCTGATCGGCTACCAGAAGACGCTTTACGCCACTGTATTTCCCTGGCGCTAACCCATCACCTTCGCAAGCGAGCCAAACCATGACCAAGCCCATGCCCATCATCATCGATACGGATCCCGGACAGGACGATGCGGTTGCCATTCTCCTGGCGCTGGCATCCCCGGAGTTTGACGTCCTCGGTATCACGGCCGTTGCCGGCAATGTGTCACTGGCACAGACTGAAGTAAATGCACGGAAGATTTGTGAGCTTGCAGGCAAACCCGACGTCAAGGTATTTGCCGGCGCCGTTCGCCCCCTGCTTCGGCCATTGGTTACCGCCGAACATGTGCACGGGCGTACCGGTCTTGACGGTCCGGTACTGCCGGAGCCAACGATGCCCCTGCAAAAGCAGCACGCAGTGGATTTCATTGTTGAAACACTCATGGCGCGGGACGCAGGCACGGTAACGATTTGCGTTCTCGGTCCGATGACAAATATCGCGCTGGCCCTTAACCGCGAGCCGCTGATTGCGTCGCGCATCAAGCGTATAGTTGCGATGGGTGGAGGTTTTTTTGAGGGGGGCAACATCACGCCCGCAGCCGAATTCAACATCTATGTGGATCCGCAAGCGGCGCGGGCTGTGTTTTCAGCCAGTATTCCGATAACCCTTGTGCCATTGGATTGCACGCACCAGGCCCTGACAAGTGCAGTGCGGGTAGAGAAATTCCGCGACATGAAGAATAAGTCGGGTCCGGCTACGGCTGCACTCCTGGATTTCTTTGAACGCTTTGACGAACAGAAGTATGGGACGGATGGTGGCCCGTTACACGACCCTTGCGTCATCGCCTGGCTGCTTCGACCTGAGATGTTTCAAAGCCGCGATGTCAATGTCGCCATTGAGTGCGAGTCAGAACTTACTATGGGAATGACGGTTGTGGATTGGTGGGGTGTAACGGATCGGAAACCCAATGCTACGGTTTGCCGGTCGGTGGATGCCGAAGGTCTGTTCAACCTGTTGACCAGCCGGATTTCCACGCTGGCCTAGGCGGCCAGCACGGCCACCGGGGCAATGGTTGCGATTACCAGGATTGCTACCATGAGCAGCAGCCACAATTGCGGTTTTGACAGGCGGTATTCAATCATGCGGATCACCGTGAAACGATTCTGACCCTCAAGAAAATGATTCTTTTCAATCACTTGCAGGGACTCCAAAAGGTTAACAATTAGTAAGTGGAGAATGTCGTGGGGACCTGCACGTAGCCCCTGGCCCGCAGCTTCAAATGGCGGATTGAGGTTTGGTTATTGCTGGTGGCCACCTGGGTTTGCGTAACCTGGTTCTGGCTTGTTTTCTTCTTTTGACCAGCAAATGAAGGCGTAGCCAGCATTAGGGCAGCAATTGCAATTGCGAATATGGCTTTCATGATAGGCTCCGTCGGGTTCAGGCGTTTAACTTAAAGCCACATTAGTCGTTCGTGCCTGAGCCTAGCCTGAACCTTCCGTTCACGTCCCGTTCACTTCCGCAGACTTCAACCACACGCGATTATCGTGGTAGGTACCGCCGGCAGCCGGTGCAGGCTGGTCACAGCCCGTGAGGGTGTTAATGCCCTGCCCGTCTTCAAAGGCATCATTGGGCCAGATCGATTCCGCAATCAGCACGCCTCGCCTTTGGCCGTCATGGGCCTTGGCATGAAGGGTAACCACGCCACGGGCACTGCCAATTCTCACCTTGTCTCCATCTTTGATGCCTGAGGACTCCAAGTCCAGTGGATGCACGAAGAGGGTTGGCCTGCCTTCGCGCTTGAGAGAGGAAGGTGTCTCGTTAAATGTCGAATTCAAGAATGTGCGCGCAGGACTGGTAGCCAGGCGAAATGGATATTCGACAGATGCTTCTTCGATGACGTCCCAGTGATCGGGGAAAATTGGCATTTGACCCACCGGGCCTAATGCGCCATTCGGTGAAAGATAGGCGGCCTTAACCCAATCCGGTTTGAAGTGAAACTTGCCATCCGCGTGGCCAAAGCGCTTCAGGTTGTGGGCAGTTTCAAAATCGGGCTGCACATCAATCCAGTTCTCCTCATCGAGCTTTTCAAGGTCCGGTCGGTTGGAGTGCTGCAAGGTCCAATCAATAAGCTCTCGGGGAGTCATCCTGAAGCCATCGTGTTCGGCGCCTACGCGGTTAGCCAGATCACACAACACATCATGGTTGCTGCGGCATTCGCCAGGCGCCTCCACCAATTTGCGGCCGAGCATGATGTGCTGGTGGCCACCACCCTGGTATACGTCATCATGTTCCAGAAACATCGTTGCGGGCAAAACAATATCCGCAAATTTTGCGGTTTCGGTCATGAACTGCTCGTGGACGCACACGAATAGGTCTTCACGGGCCAAGCCTTGCTTGACCTTGGTCTGGTCAGGGGCCACTGAGGCGGGATTGGTGTTTTGAATTAGCATGGCTTTTACAGGTGGCCCGCCTGCCAGATCGAACGGGTCGCCCAGCAGCGCTGGCCCGATGCGGCTTTGATCGATAACCCGAATGCCCTTGGTGGCAGAATCGGATCCCTCAATCATTTTCTTGTTCCACTTGTAGATGCCGCTGTTGGAATGCAGGGCCCCGCCTCCTTCATGCTTCCACGCGCCGGTAACGGCTGGAATGCAGCTTACGGCGTGCATGTTTACAGCACCATTGCGTGAGCGGCTGAACCCATAGCCGAGGCGGAAATAGCTACGCTTGGTTTCACCTATTAATTTGGCAAAGGCTTCAATTTCGGAAACCGGAATGTCGCAAATCCTGGCGGCCCATTCCGGTGTCTTGGTTTTAAGGTGAGCTTCGAATTCCTTGGGACAATCTGTCAGTGCATCAAGATAGGGCCGGTCGGCATAACCATCCCTGAAAAGTACATGCATGATAGCGCAGGCCAACGCACCATCGGTGCCAGGGCGAATGAGCAGCTTCACGTCGGCCTGCTTCATGGTGCCCGTGTCATAGATATCAACGCAGGCGATCTTTGCCCCACGCTCCTTACGCGCCTTCATGGCATGGGTCATGACATTGACCTGGGTGTTCACCGGATTGCCACCCCAGATAACGATAAGGTCAGACTTCTGCATTTCGCGGGGGTCAACTCCGGCGAGCTTCCCGACCCCGGCAAAATAACCGGGCCACGACAATGCTATGCAAAACGTGCCATACATGCCGGAATAGCGTTTGGTGTGGCGCAGGCGCTCAATGCCATCGCGCATGACCAGCCCCATGGTGCCGGCATAGTAATAGGGCCAAACTGATTCCGTGCCGTATTCTGCTTCGGCCTTCAGAAACGCCGCAGCAGTTTCCTCCATCGCCTCGTCCCAGGTTATGCGCTTGAATTCACCACTGCCCTTGGGCCCGGTGCGCTTCAACGGATAGAGCAAGCGGTCGGGGTGGTGGATGCGCTCGGCATAGCGGCCAACCTTTTCGCAAATTACGCCCAAGGTGTAAGAATTGTCCTTGGCGCCCCTGACACGGCCGATGGTGTTCTCATCCAGCAGTTCCACTTCCAATGCGCAGGCAGAAGGGCAATCATGGGGACAAACGGAAATTCCGGTTTTGACATTGGGGCGAATGTTCATGGACGGGATTTATAGCCCAATCTATAAGTCACGTCATGCTTTCCATAACTTCCGCGCAAAACCCCACAATCAAGCTCATCCGCTCACTGTCGGAAAAGAAATTCCGCCGGGAATCAGGGCTGTTTGTGGCTGAAGGCTGGGACATGCTGGACCGGGCCCGCACCCAAGGCTGGGAGCCCGTGCACCTCCTCTCGACCGAGCCGATTTCCCCCTGGGGCAGTATAGAGCCTACTTACGTGACCGAAAAAATCATGGAGAACTTAAGCGGCCAGAATAATCCGCATCGGGCCCTGGCCACATTCAAGCAGCGCTTCGACATCGATTTCACCCCGAAGGGTGTATGGGTTGCCTTGGAAGACATGCGCGACCCCGGAAATTTGGGAACCATCATCCGCACCGCAGATGCCGTGGGGGCAAGCGGCGTCATACTCTTGGGCCAGTCTTGCGACCCCTACTCTCACGAGTGTGTCAGGGCCAGCACCGGTTCCATATTCGGGGTGCCGCTGGTTGCCATGGAGACGCAAACGTTCTTGAAACGGGTCAACGCATGGAAGGGTGATCTGGTAGGAACCCATCTCAAGGCTCTCGAGAGTTTCAGGAGAGCTTATACAGCGCCCACCCTTTTG
>JANMKJ010000477.1:0-2833 GCA_031371945.1 Rhodobiaceae bacterium | reverse complement strand
GCAAATGGTATCGAATACCTTTGCAATGAAAGCCAATCGTTCCGGACTTACGTCGGGCAGCTTGTAGCGGCTTTCAAAGTATTTGAAGCTGAAATCCAAACAGAAGCTCCATCAATGCGGCCACGACATTTACTGCAGAATGGTGACAGTCTGATTACAATCAGCCTTCAAACCGTGGCTCGTCTGGAATCTCACACAGGTTGGTTCGTGACACTCTCAACCAAATGGAATCCCCCACCTTCAACGGAGCAATTTCCGGTGTGTTCAACACATCGACCTTGAGCGTTTGGCCGTGGGCACTCGTTGTGTATCTAATGACCGTACCGAGAATATTTTCTGTAACAATTTTTGCCTGGGTGGCAAAAAATGAGCCATTCAACTGTTTTTTGGTAGGAGCCCGAACGATTTCCATGGCTTGCGGGTGCACTGCCCAGTTGAGGGCCGTGTTGTGCCCAAACAGCATGCTAATATCCTTGGGAGCGAGAATATTGAAGTCGCCAATAAATCTTGCCACCGAAAGACTTTTGGGGCGGTTATAGATTTCAGTTGGCGTGCCCACCTGTTCGAAGCGTCCGTGTTGCATTACCCCAATCTTGTCGCCTAGAAGGAGGGCTTCTTCTTGATCATGGGTGACAAAGATCGCGGTGAATCCGATTTCCCTTTGCAGTCGCTTGAGTTCTTCACGAAGGCGCTTGCGAATTTGGGCATCAAGTGCCGAGAGTGGTTCATCGAGGAGAAGAAGCTTTGGTTCCAGAACCAATGCCCTTGCTAGGGCTACGCGCTGCTTTTGGCCGCCAGACAGCAAGTTTGGGCGGGCCTTTGCCCTGGGGCCCAAACCCATGAGTTCGATCATAGATGCTATTTTTTTTGCGACGATGGCCGGGGCGAGCCTTTGTTGCTCAAGGCCGAATGCGAGATTTTGTTCAACCGTGAGGTTCGGAAACAGGGCATAGTGCTGAAATACCATGCCAATGCCGCGATCCTTGGGCTCGTCATGCGTGATATCCTTTCCATCAATTGTGACGCTGCCCTGATCGGGCCTTGTGAGACCGGCTACGGCGCGGAGCAGGGTTGTCTTGCCGCATCCGGATGGACCAACCAGCACACAGATGCTGCCCTTCTCGATGTCGAGGTCGATGTCTGCAAATATAGCTGTCTTGCCATAGGTCTTGGACAATCCACGCAGTGAAACGAAGCTCATGCCGTGCTCCTCCGGGACGTGACCCAAATGACAATTGAGGTGGCTATAAAGACCACCAAGAAATAGACCGTGATGAGATTGCTGATGACCCTGCCGCTGCCGCCCTTCAAAATGCCCATGAAAATCTGCAAGGTTGGGAAATGTCCGCCTACCAGTAGGTTTGCGTAAACAAAATCGCTGATCGCCAGGGTGAAATTCATTACCAGGCCTACGACGATGCCTTGCATGACACTTGGCAGCACCACCCGCCTGACAATGGAGAAGTAACTAGCACCCAGCAGCCGCCCAGCTTCGAAGATATCAACCAGCTGGATGGCGCGCAGGTTGCTTTTTATGGGCACGTAGTAAAGCGACGCAGCCAAAGGAATATATCCAAAGATCAGCACCCAGGGCGTGCCCGTCAAAACCAGACCGTAGTTGCCGGAGTAGATGCGGAGCAGACCAAGAGCCAAAACGATGCCCGGAACCGCATAGGGCAGGATCACCAGGACTTCCATCCAACGGTCGAGCTTTGGAAATGAGCAATGGGCCACAATAATGGCAGGCACGCATATCAACGGCGTGATAAGCATGGAGCCAAAGGCTACAATCAGTGAATTGCCCAGGGACTGGGCAAAGCGCGGTTCTGCCAGCAGGGCTGACACATAGGTTCCCGTGAGGCCTTCGGGCAATATGGATCCGGCCCATTCGGTGGCAAACCCATTGAGTGCAACGGCAAGGATGGGCAGCAGCTGCAGGACTATGACGAGGCCTATCCAGAACCAGTTCTTGAGGGAGATTTCACGCATTGTCGACCTTGGGACGGTTCACGTATTGATTGGCGAGAATTGGAACCGCCAGGCAGATGACGAGAAGTGTTGCAAGCGTGTCCGCCAGGTTGGGGTCAGAGAACACATCGCCGGCGGTAAGCTCGCCAATGCGAATCGTGACCAGGTTGGCGCTGCCGCCAACCAGTGCCCAGACAGTTGCATAGGTACCCATCGCGTTGGCAAAAAGCAGCAACAGGGCGCTTGCGAGGCTGGGGGCCAGAATGGGAAGGCCAATCCTTTGCCAGAAACGCCAGCGGCTGGCTCCCATCAGATAAGCAGCCTCTTCAATTTCCACAGTAATTGCGCCCAGACCAGGAAACACCAGAAGGATTCCCAGGAGGACCTGGAAATAGGTGTAGACCATGACCAGGCCGGAGGTTGAATAGATGTTGAAGTCGGTGATCAATCCCGAGTGCAACAATAGGAGTGTAAAGGAGCCACTGACGCCGAACAGGATGACGAACGCGAAGGCCAGGGGAAAACCGGTGAAATTTGCACCGATGTTGGAGCACACGAGAACAAACTGCTGGACCGCACCGGGCATGCGACGCAGCGCTATGGCAACGGGCAAGGCCAGTACCAACCCGAGCAGGGCTGTCGACCCCGATAACAGGAAACTGGCCTTGAAGGCATTGAGGTAGAACTGGCTGAAAAGAATCTCGCCATAGTTTGTGATCGAAAGGGAACCTTCCTTGAACAGGCTGTTGGACAGAACGGCAAGCAGAGGGATCACTTCAAAAAACAGCAGGATGACGAAAAATGGCACCAAACAGAGGGTAGCTAACAAACGCTCGCGCCGTCCGAGTTCGACCATTTTTGCCAG
>JANMKJ010000420.1:0-5312 GCA_031371945.1 Rhodobiaceae bacterium | reverse complement strand
TTTTCAAAATAACATTCCTGACCTGCAATTTGAGGATACCCCATAACATCCTCTAATTCAGAGGTAACTTTGTAAGCGGTGTCCATTTGGAATCTTACTCACTTTTCCCACGCACATAACTATCTTTTTACTCTTGACACCTTCATTCCTATTATGCCATTAATGTTCCCGTTATGTTCAATGCACCAACACGATACAAAATGGACTGGGCGCGGGCCATCGAGCGCAACAGCGAGGCGCTGAAGGGAATTGTTGCGGCGCTGTTTGCCATGGTGGGCCTTGTCGCGGATGCGGCGGTGGCGGGGTTGCCGCAGCCGATCTACCGGGCCGTTTTGCGCATCTTGCGGCCGGCGGAGTCTGCGGTGCGCCGCCTTGTTGTTATCGCCGCACGGGGCGTGGTGGCGCAGCCCTCTCCCGCCCGACCCATGCCGAAGCTGCCCGCCGGCAAGGGACGCGCAAATACGCGGTTGATCTTCAAGCTGTTTGATCCGGTGAAGGGTTTTGCATCCGCCAGTGTTGCAGCGCTTGCGCCCGTGGTTCCGCGCATCCATGTCTTTGGTTATGATCCCCGGGTGGCGGCCCTGTGGGCAGCACAGCGCCCGGTGGCTGCCGTGGTGCGACCTTCGGGACGCGCCAACGCCCAGCGTCTCGTGCTGCGGCTGCAGGCGCTAAAGCTGGCGCTCGACGATCTTCCGCGCCAGGCCCGGCGTCTCGCACGCCTGCGGGCGCGGCACGGCAATGTCACCAGCCCCCCATTCAGATCGCCGCTGCGGCCAGGCCCGCCACCCGGCCACCGCAAGAAAAAAATTCACGAGATCGATGAGATCCTGGCCGAATGCCACGGGCTGGCGCGTGATGCGTTGAAGCCCGACACCTCATAAGGAATGTCTGCGCTGATTAATTTCAAAAAATTGTCATTCCCGCGTAGGCGGGAACCCAACTTCCTATGGCAAAGTTGGTTTCCCGCATTCGCGGGGATGACGGCAAGAGATGAAGAGTGTGGCCTTTTCTCAAGCGTAGCGCTGGTTCTTGTAGGCGCCGCTGACGCGGTTGCGGTGGTGGGCGCGGACGGCATCGCCGAAGGCTTCGAACAGTTTGACGGAGTCCGGATTTTTCAGGGCCTTGTATTCCGGGTGCCATTGGGTGCCAAAGGCGAAGGCCTTTGCACCCTTGACCGACACGGCTTCGATGATGCCATCGGGCGACACGGCCTCGGCGTTGAGGCCCGCCGCCAGTTTCTTTATGCCCTGGCGGTGGATGGAGTTCACCATGGTTTCAGTCTTGCCGATGATGCGTTCGAGCATGCCGCCCTTCGTGATCGCAATGGCATGCTTGGGGCCGTAGCGCACGTCGGTGTCATCGGACTTTGGGGCCCGGTGGTCGAGCCTGCCATCGGCCTTCTGCAGTTCGGTTTCAAGGCTGCCGCCCATGGCCACGTTCAGTTCCTGGAAGCCCCGACAGATGCAGAACAGCGGAATGCCCCGGTCGATGACGGCGCGAATGAGCGTCAGGGTCATGGCGTCGCGCGCGTGGTCGTAGGGTTCATGGTCAGCCGTCGGCTCCTCGCCGTAGTGGGGGGGATGCACATTCGAGACGGCACCCGTCATCAGGATCCCATCGAACGGTGCCAGCAGCGTGTCGAGTTCCATGGCTTCGATGATGGAGGGGATCATGAGCGGCGTACATTTGGCCACCTCCGCCACGGCGCGCACATATTTGTCGCCGAGGGAATGGAACAGGAAGCCGTGGTTTTCATGGGTATCGGCGGGAAGGCCAACGAAGGGCCGGACAGTTGTCATTGTGTTAATCCTGAGATTCCAAGCTTCCAGATTACTCCGATCACGGCACAAAGAGCCAGCGTTTTTGGAATACCGAGATGCAGGCGCAGCAGGGCTAGTGCGGCCACGAGGCTGATGGCAAGTGCGGCCACATCGAGGGTGTGCCACTGCGGCAGCCACGGCTTGAAGAATCCTTCCATGCGCTCAACCCGGGCAAACAGCACATGAAGGCCAAACCAGACCGACAGGTTGAGGATGACGCCAACGACGGCGGCCGTGATGGCGGCCAGCGCGGCGGCAAGCCGCGGCAGTTTTCCCAGATATTCAATGTAGGGTGCACCGGCAAAAATCCACAGGAAACACGGCGCAAAGGTCATCCACAAGGTGACGGCCGCACCGGCGAGGCCACCCCAGACGCTGCCCATCTGGCGCGAAGCTGCGAGGTAGCCCACAAATTCGGTGACCAGGATGAGTGGGCCGGGCGTGGTTTCGGCAAGGCCCAGACCATCAATCATTTCAGGGGCGGCGAGCCAGCCATGCTGTTCGACCGCGGCCTGCGCCATGTAGGTGAGAACGGCATAGGCGCCGCCGAAGGTGACCACCGCAAGTTGGGAAAAGAATATGCCGATTGATGTGAGGATGTGGTCTGGTCCCAGCACGACTGCGATAAGGGCAAGCGGCACCAGCCAGATTGCCAGCCAGGTTGCCGTCGTTGAAAACAGCGTGGCAAAGCGTGGGCGCGCTGAATCAAGTTCTGCGACCTTGCCAATGCTGCGCAAGAATCCGATGAGCCCGGCGGCAATGATGATGAGGGGGAAGGGGATGGCAAAACAGAACAGGGCAAGGAATGCAGCGCCCGCCATGAGCCAGTCGGCCCGGGATTTTAGCGCCCGCTTTGCCACGCGCAGCAAGGCCTCGATGACAATGGCCAGCACTGCCGCCTTGACGCCGAAAAAGATGGCGGCAATCCATGGCAGGTTGCCGTAATGGCCATAGATCATGGACAGGGCAAGGACCACCGTTGCGCCCGGCAGGACAAACAGCAGCCCGGCCACCAGGCCGCCTTTTACGCCATGCATTTTCCAACCGGCGTAGGTTGCGAGTTGCATGGCCTCGGGGCCGGGCAGCAGCATGCAGAAATTCAGGGCGGTGAGAAACTGCGGTTCGCTCAGCCATTTGCGCTCATCAACGATTTCCCGGTGCATCAGGGCAATTTGTCCGGCGGGTCCGCCAAACGACAGGCAGCCGATCCGCGCCCAGACCCTCGTTGCTTCTGCAAAGGTTGGTTTCATGATTTTACCCTGTTGCTGGGCCAGTTATGCTGCTCGTCAGTTGCGTCCCGGCACCAGCGATAAAATGCATCGTAAAGCACCATGCCCGCTTCGAGTTGCGCCAGGTCATCGGAATACATGCGCGACAGCCCAAGCGACGCCGCAAGAAGTCCGGCCGCTTCAGGAGCCAGGTCCAGCCTTGCCGTATCGGCGGCGCGGACGATTTTTGCCAAACTCACCAAAGCGTCGGTCGAAAGTCCAAACTCTTCAACCATCATGTCGAAGGTGCAAAATTCACCACGGTGGCTCCAGCGGGTGTTTTCAACATCAAAGGCGGTTGCCTTGAAACGCTCGGCAACGGCCAAAACTTCCTGGGGTGCCACGAACAGGAAAACCGCGGATGGATCGACAAAACGCCGGATCAGCCAGGGACAGGCAATGCGATCAATTTTTGGCCGGCTGCGGGTTACCCAGACTGTGCGGCCCTGCAAGTCACGCGGTGGAATATTTGCAAGGGGCACCAGCGGCAAACTGGCTTCGGCCCACGCAACAAAGCCGCCCTGGAGCGAAATTGCATCGGCACCAAGTTGGCGGAGCCACGCTGCAGTACCTTCGCTGAGTTTTGCACCATGATGACAGACAATGACGACGGACTTTCCGGCAAGTCCTTTCCCCCATTCGGAGACAGATGTGTGGCTATGCCTCAGGCTGGTTGGCACGAGCCTTGGGTCGGCGGTAAAATCTTCATCGGTGCGAACGTCTACGACAACGGGCGCATTGGTGGTGCCGATGAGGCGAGCCAGTTTATCGGGAGTGATGGAATTTGGTGCGGCCATGGTGGTGCCCTTTGTGATGAGATGGATACGATTCTTGAGTTTGGCACCTTGAGAGGAGATCGCTTTCCCCTGCAGCTAGAAATAACGCATTGGGGCATTAAGTCAATTGTGGCGGGCGATATGGCCGAGGACATTGGCGGCGATGCGCCCGGCGGTGTAGGCGCAGGCTCCGTCGCGGTCGCGGGCGGGGACGAACTCCACCATGGTAAATCCGGCAATGCGGGCCTTGGCGGCAACGCCGGCGATGAGGTCGATGACCTGGAGGTAGGTGAGGCCGCCGGGCGAAGGGTGGGCAACGGCCGCCATTTCGGACGTATCAAGCGCATCGCAATCGAGCGTGATCAGGCAATCGGAATCTTCAGGGATGTTTTCCAGCACATCGCCCAGTCCCTTGTGGTGGATATGATGGGCGGTGAAAATGTGGGCGCCCCATTGGCTAGCAATATTTACTTCTTCCTCTCGGGCACTGCCGATGCCGCGTGCCCCGGCCTGGACAATGCGCCAGACATGGGGTTGCTCGGATGCCCGGCGCATGGTGCTGGAAAAGCCGAATTTTTCGCCATAACGCTCGTCACGCCAATCAATGTGGGCATCAATCTGCAGGATGGTGAGGGGGCGGCTGCCGGAGAATGCGGTGATGAAGGGAATGGGTGTCGAATCGTCACCGCCAAACATCAGCGGCACCGCACCTGCGCCAAGAATTTTCCGGGTCTGGGCCTCAATGAGCTTGCGGTTGCCTTTGCCATCCCTGGTTTTGGTAGGCAAATTGCCAAGATCGGCAATGCGGCATTCACCTTTTCCGAGAAGCGGGCCACCGAGATCAAAATCCCAGTGGTCTAACCACAATGCGTCCTCTGCCATGGCAGCGCGGAAGGCATTTGCCGAGCCTGCATGAACGCGATTGTCTATGCCTTTGTAGGGCGTGCCATGTGGCGCACCAAAGAGAGATGCATGAAAGCCCTTGGGAGAGCGGGCTCGGGTGGTTCCCATGAAAGCCGGATTTCGTATAGGCCGTTGCATGGTGCCATGATGACTGGAAATTGCCTAGGCTGCAACACCCGAGGCTGGCTTGGAGATTGCGGTTGGCCAATTAACGCGTGAAGCTGGCAGTTCAAAGCGCGCGGTGGTGCCGCTGCCATATTGGCTTTCGAGGGTTACGTCACCGCCGTGTAACCTTGCAATTTTACGGGCAATGGAGAGTCCAAGACCAATGCCACCAAAGCGCCGTGACATGCCGTCATCGGCTTGCACAAAGGGTTCGAAGATGCGGGCTAAATCTTCCTGCTTAATGCCAATGCCACCGTCACGAATGAGAAGTGCCAAGCGATTATCTTTGGCGCGGCGCAGTTCGATATTTACAATGCCGCCGGGGGGCGAAAATTTTATGGCATTGCTCAAGAGGTTGAGAATGACTTGGCGCGCGCGGG
>JANMKJ010000373.1:0-2808 GCA_031371945.1 Rhodobiaceae bacterium | reverse complement strand
GGCGAAGCGACGACGTGTGGAACCCCATCGTCAAGGGCGTTGACCTCACGCTGAAGCGTGGCGAAGTGCTGGGCCTGATCGGTGAATCGGGTGCCGGCAAATCCACCCTCGGCCTTGCTGCCATGGGCTTTGCCAGACCAGGCTGCCGCATCAGTGCGGGCTCCATCAAGTTTGACGGCATTGATCTTATTGCGGCCAGCGAGGACGAGCGCCGTGCGCTATGGGGTTCGCGCATTGCCTATGTGGCCCAAAGTGCGGCTGCCTCGTTCAATCCCGCCCACCATATTCTCGAGCAAACCGTTGAAACCGCCGTGGGCCACAAGATCATGACCCGCGAAAAGGCCGAGGCTGACGCGCGCGACCTTTACAAGCGCCTGCAGTTGCCAAAGCCCGATACCATCGGGGATCGCTTCCCGCATCAGGTCTCCGGCGGCCAGCTGCAGCGTGCCATGACCGCCATGGCCATGTCCTGCCGCCCTGACCTTATCATTTTTGACGAACCCACCACCGCCCTTGACGTGACGACGCAGGTGGAAGTGCTGGCCGCCATGCGCGACATCGTCGAGCAATTCAACACCGCTGCCATCTACATCACCCATGATCTGGCGGTGGTTGCCCAGATGGCCCACCGCATCATGGTTCTGCGCTATGGCAACCTGGTGGAAGAGGCCCCCACCCGTGAAATGCTGAAGCAGCCAACCCAGGACTATACCAAATCCCTGTGGGCCGTGCGCAAACTGCAGAAGCCGGAATCGATCAGCGATGACATCGCACTCCGCATCCACAATGTGACCGCAAGCTATACGGGCTCGGTCAAGGTTCTGGATAACGTCACCGTGCAGGTGCCGCGCGGCCGCACCGTGGCCGTGGTGGGTGAATCGGGTTCTGGCAAGTCAACACTGGCCCGTGCCATCACCGGCCTGCTGCCGCCATCGTCCGGCGAAATCTATTTCAACGGCAAGCCGTTGCCCAAGTCCCTCAACGAGCGCGACAAGGATACGCTGCGCCGCATTCAGATGATCTACCAGTCGGCTGATACGGCCCTCAACCCGCGCCAGCAGGTGCGTGACATCATCGGCCGTCCGCTGGAATTCTATCTCGGCTTGCGAGGTGCAGACAAGGATCGCCGCGTCGTCGAGCTGTTGGAATCCATCGAGCTCAATGAAAGCTACATTGACCGCTTTCCCGGCGAAATGTCCGGTGGCCAGAAGCAGCGCATATCCATTGCCCGCGCCCTTGCCGCCAATCCTGAAATCATCATCTGCGATGAGGTGACCTCGGCCCTCGACCAGATCGTGCAGGAAGAAATCCTGTCGCTGCTCATGCGGCTGCAGAAAGACACCAACGTGTCCTATCTTTTCATCACCCACGACATCGCCACCGTGCGCGCCATCTCCGACGAGATCGTGGTCATGCACCAGGGCAAGGTTGTGCAGCAGGGACCCAAATCCAAAGTGCTGTCACCACCGTATCCGGCCTATACGGAACTTTTGCTGTCATCCGTGCCTGAAATGGATCCGGACTGGCTAACAGGCCTGCTGGCCAAGCGCTCCAAGAAGGCAAAGGCGACGGCCTGATACTTTGAGGCTGAATGACCAAACCTGTCATCCTGTGGCTCGGAAACGATCTCCGCACGACCAATAACGCTGCCTTCAATGCCGCCGCGGCAGCGGGCGAAGTTATTTGCCTTTATTTCCTTGATGATGCCACGCCGGGCGACTGGAAAATTGGCGGTGCCAGCCGCTGGTGGCTGCACCGCAGTCTTGAGCAGTTGTCTAGACAGGTGAAACTCGTGTTGCGCCGTGGCCGCAGCGACGCGGTTCTGGCCGACGTCATGCGGGAGACCGGTGCGCAAGCCGTCTACTTCACCCGCAACTATGCACCATGGTCGAGTGCGCTTGAGCGTCGCGTCAAGGAAGCATGCGACAGGGCAGGTGCGGCCTGCCACCGCTATGGCGGCTACCTGTTGCATGAGCCCGAAGCGATCCGGAATGGCGCAGGCGAGCCCTACAAGGTCTACACGCCATTTTCGCGCGCGTGCTTTGCAGCGCCGGAACCCAAACTGCCGCCGTCAGCAAAACTCCTGCCCTGGAAGGGAGAGCTAAAGTCAGACACCCTCGACCAGTGGAACCTGCTGCCGAAAAATCCCAATTGGGCCGCAACATTTGAGCCGGAATGGCAGCCCGGCGAAGCTGGTGCCCGTGTTGCCTTGAACCGGTTCATGGAAGATGGCCTCGCCAACTACGCCGAAGGCCGCGACCGGCCGGACCAGCCCTTCACGTCGCGGCTGTCACCCCATCTGCATTGGGGCGAAATCAGTCCCGCCCAGTGCTGGGTTGCCATTCGCAGTGCGGCGGCCCAAGCCGGAGGCGCAACCGATGCGTCGGCCGAAAAATTCTTGAAGGAAATCCTCTGGCGGGATTTTTCCTATCACATCCTCAACCATTGGCCGACATTGCCTACGGCTCCCTTCAGGCCCGAATTCGGCGCGTTTCCGTGGCGCTCGGACGATGCCGCTTTCAACAGGTGGAAGCGAGGCGAAACTGGTTATCCCATCGTGGATGCCGGACTGCGCCAGTTATGGGCCACGGGGACGATGCACAATCGTGTGCGCATGGTTGCGGCCTCGTTCCTGACCAAACACCTTCTGATTTCCTGGACCGAAGGTGCGAAATGGTTCTGGGATACCCTGGTGGACGCCGATATCGCCAGCAACTCCGCCAGTTGGCAATGGGTGGCAGGCTGCGGCGCGGACGCAGCACCCTACTTCCGCATTTTCAATCCGGTGCTACAAGGTGAAAAATTTGA
>JANMKJ010000344.1:0-7976 GCA_031371945.1 Rhodobiaceae bacterium | reverse complement strand
GTCGTGGCGGCGGCCGGTATAGTCCGTCCACGGAATATTGAGTTCGATTTGCTGTTCAAAGGCTACTTCGGCAATTTCGGCAGCGATGCGCTTGATGGTGCTGGCGGGAATGCTGCATTTTTCAGCGACGGCATCTGGTGCATAGTCAGGCGACAGGAAGCGCTCGGCAATCAGGGTAAAGCTGGTTACCACCTTGCGGCCATCGGGCAGCGTGAAGCGGCCCATGAGTTTGGGCATGGCATCATTGGACGTGGCTGGCATCGGCGAACTGGTATGCGCGTCCCACACTTGCGTGGCGTTGGCTTCGTTGCGGGCAAACAGGCCGTCGTCAGCGCCACCGGGATTTTCGATGATGAGCCACGGGGCGTTGGTGTAGCGCTGCAGGTAGTCACCGTCTATTTTCTGGGCGGCGAGCAATTCATGGATGAGGGCACCGACAAACAGCCCATCAGTTCCGGGTTTCAGGCCAACCCACTCGTCGGCAATGGCGGAATAACCGGTTTTGACCGGATTGATGGAAACAAACTTGGCACCCCTGCCCTTCAATTTGCCCAAACCGGTCTTTATCGGATTCGACGCATGGTCTTCTGCCACGCCGAAGAGAAGGAAATATTTGGTGTGCTTCCAGTCAGGCTCGCCGAATTCCCAGAACGAACCTCCGAAAGTGTAAAGGCCCGCTGCCGCCATGTTCACCGAACAGAAACCGCCGTGGGCTGCGTAATTCGGCGTACCGAACTGCGACGCCCACCACCCGGTAAGACCCTGGCTCTGGTCACGTCCGGTAAAGAACGCAAGTTTCCGAGGATCACGGTTACGCACGTCTGACATCCACAGGGTTGCGGTACGGAGCGCTTCTTCCCATTCAATTTCACGAAATTCGCCAGAGCCACGCTCGCCTACACGGACCAGCGGCTTTGACAATCTTGCTGGCGAATAGTGCTGCTTGATGCCGGATGCGCCCTTGCCGCAAATCACACCCTTGTTCACGGGATGGTCGCGATTGCCTTCAATGTAAGTAACGGTTCCGTTCTTGAGATAGACCTTGATGCCGCAACGGCAGGCGCACATGTAGCAGGTGGTGGTTTTCACCTCGTCCCAGGTTTTTGGGGATGTATCAACGTAGGGTTCGGTCATTGTGCTCTATCTTGTGTCGATTTTTTCATACCTTAGGAGGCGGATTGGCACTATCATAGGTCCAGTCTGTTGATTCAAGGGAACCAAATCGATTGCGTGACTGGCTTGTGCACATAAAACGTTCCGAAAACGCCAGCCTGCAAATGCAAATTCGCGAAGCCCTGGTTTCCGCCATTCTTGACCAGCAGTTGGCACGCGAGGAACCCATTCCATCCACCCGCAAAATGGCGAAGTCATTGGGTGTGTCGCGCAACACAGTGGTTCTTGCCTACCAGGGACTGCTGGATGACGGATTCCTGGTGGCCCGGGAACGTTCCGGATATTATGTTTCGGAAAAGGCTGGCATTGATACGGCCCTACCAAAACCCAATGGGGCGGCAAAGCCCAAGGGTTCGAACGATACGCTGGATTGGTCGAAGCGTTTCAAGAAATTGCCAGCAGGGCAGGAAAACATCTCGAAGGCCCTGAACTGGCAGACTTATACGTATCCATTCATTTACGGCCAGGTTGACCACACGCTGTTTCCGGTAGCCGAATGGCGAGATTGCACCCGCCAGGCACTGGGCAAGAAATGGCTGGGCACCTGGACCAATGATACCTGGGCCCATGACGATCCACTGCTGGTCGAGCATATTCGCCGCCGCATCCTGCCACGGCGCGGAATCATGGCCACCGACGACGAAATCCTCATCACTCTCGGGGCGCAGAATGCGCTTTACCTCCTCACCAGCCTACTGGTTGATGAAAACACGCGGGTTGCCATGGAAGAGCCGGGCTATCCGGATGTGCGCAACATTTTCAAACTGAAGTCAAAGAATGTGGCGCTGGTTCCTGTCGACGAGCACGGCATTACGCTGAATGCGGACCTGAGCAACGCGCAAATCGTCTTCACCACGCCCAGCCATCAATTTCCGACTACGGCCACGATGCCACTTGAACGGCGGATGGCACTGCTCAAGCTTGCCGCCGCACGGGACTTCATCATCATTGAAGATGACTATGAGTTTGAAACGAATTACGTGAACGAGCCCTGCCCGGCATTGAAGTCACTTGATGACAAGGGTCACGTGATCTACGTGGGCTCACTATCCAAATCGCTGTTTCCGGGACTACGCCTCGGTTTCATGGTGGGACCCAAGCGGCTGATTGAAGAAGCCCGGGCACTACGCCGCCTCATGGTGCGCCACGCGCCGAACAATAACCAGCGCACGGCCGCCCTGTTCCTGTCACTGGGGCACCACGACACCCTCATCCGCCGCCTGCACCGGGCCTACCGCACGCGTTGGGAAATCATGGGTGACGCACTGGAGCAATATTTTCCGGCATCGTCGCGGCTACCCAGTTTTGGTGGTACCAGCTTCTGGGTCAAGGGTGCTGCCGATCTGGACAGTGAGGATTTGGCCAGGGCCGCCGCCGCCAAGGGCATTCTGATCGAACCGGGGCGGATAAATTTTGGCGTGAAGAACCCACCACGAAATTATTTCCGGCTGGCGTTCTCTTCCATCGACGAAAAGAAAATTGCTGCGGGCGTAAAACTGCTGGCTGAAACGATCAAAGCCACGGCATGACGATTTCAACCACCGACAATCGTGCCAAGGCTGCGGTCCTCATCCTGTTGGCCATTTTTTTCGCATCCACCCAGGACGCCATCGTCAAATTCATGTCAGCCAACTATCCGGCATACGAGTCAGTTATTTTTCGTGGCCTGACCAGCCTTCCCATTCTTGCCATCTGGCATCTGCGCAACCATCACTGGCGCACATTCCTCACGCCACACTGGCGCCAGGTGCTGTTGCGGGCGGTCATCCTGTGCACGGCCTACCTGGCCTTCATCCTTGCCATTGCCGCCATGCCGATTGCCAACATGGTGGCCATTTACTTCACCATGCCGTTTTTCGTGGCGGGCCTTGCCGGGCCGCTGCTGGGTGAGAAAGTGCCGCTGTACCGGTGGATTGCCATCATCGGTGGATTTGTTGGCGTGCTCATCATGGTCCGCCCCGGCATCCAGGCGTTTGAACCTGCTTCCCTCCTGGCGCTGTACTCGGCATTTGGCTACGCGGTTGGACAAATGATGGGGCGCAGGCAAGCCCAGGTCGTGCCGCCACTGGTGATTGCCAACATCCAGAACGCGGTTTACCTCGGTGTCGCCCTTCTCATCGGCGCAATCGTCTATTTCACCGGGTTTTCGGGCGAGGCCAACAAGAGCCTGGCGTTCCTGACGCGACCCTTTGTGATGCCAAGCCGGGATGATTTTTTCCTGTTGGTGAGCATGGGTGTGCTGGCAGCGTTTACAATCGTGTGCTTCATCAACGCCTACCGCCTGGCGGAGGCCAACTTTGTGGCACCATTCGAGTATTCCGGCATGATCTGGGCCGTGCTCTATGGCTTCCTGCTGTTTGCCGACTTCCCCGACATATGGACATGGAGCGGCATGACGGTCGTAGCGGGAGCCGGCCTCTACATGCTCGCCAAAGACCGGCTGCGGGTTCAGATTGGATAGCCCACCCAGGGTTTGACGGTTCGCAACGCAAGCGACGACTGGATGCGCTGGACACCCGGAAGCCGTGATATGCGGGAGCGATGGATGCGCTCATAATCGGCGGCATCAATGGCCACCACGTGCAGCAGGTAGTCAAACTGTCCGCTCATCAAATGGCATTCCATGATTTCCGGCACGAGCTGGATGGCCTTTTCGAACTTCTCAAAGGCTTCCTCGGTCTGGGCCGAAAGCGAGACTTCAACGAAGAACTCATTTGCCAGCCCAAGCCTGGTGCGGTCGAGGGTGGCGGTGTAGCGGATAATGACTCCCGCCTCCTCCAAGAGCTTTACGCGACGATGACACGACGAAGGTGACAGGCCAGCGCGGTTGGCAAGGTCAGTGATGGGCTGCTGGGCATTTTTTTGCAGTTCATTCAGGATGATTTTATCGGTCTTGTCCAATTCACGCTTTTTCATTCTACTATCCTCACTATTATTAGAATTATATCTCAAATATGGCCTGACGGGCAACCAACTTTGGAAATTCATTCGACACGATTTGAGTTAGTGTCGCTTCAACAAAATGGAGGGACTAAATGCTTATTGGCGTGCCGAAGGAAATCAAGAATCACGAATACCGGGTTGGCATGACGCCGATTTCGGTCCGTGAAGCGGTGCGCAACGGGCACAAGGTTTGGGTACAGGAAAATGCCGGGGGCGGCATCGGTGCCATGGACGCAGACTACACTGCGGCAGGCGCCACCATGATCAAGACAGCGGCGGAAATTTTCGCCAAGGCTGACATGATCGTGAAGGTAAAGGAACCACAAGCTGCCGAATGCGCCATGCTGCGCGAAGGGCAGATCCTTTACACCTACTTGCACTTGGCTCCAGACCCCGAGCAAACCAAGGCGCTCGTCAAGTCTGGAGCCGTGTGCATTGCCTATGAAACTGTGACATCAGCGCGGGGTGGATTGCCACTGCTGGCTCCAATGAGCCAGGTTGCCGGCCGCATGTCAGTTCAATGCGGTGCCCATTCGCTTGAAAAAGCGCAAGGCGGGCGCGGCATGCTGCTGGGCGGCGTGCCCGGCGTTTCACCTGCGAAAGTGGTGGTACTGGGTGGCGGCGTGGTTGGCACCAATGCCGCGGCCATTGCCCTGGGCATGGGAGCCGATGTCACCATCATAGAGCGCAGCACCGACCGGATGGAAGAACTGGTTGCCCGCTTTGGCATCAGCGTCAAAACGCTTTACTCGACCCAGGGCGCCATTGAAGATGAGTGTGCGCTTGCCGATCTCGTGATCGGTGGCGTGCTTATTCCGGGCGCTGCGGCACCCAAGCTCGTGACCCGGAAAATGTTGAAAGACTGGAAGCCAGGATCGGTGTTTGTGGACGTGGCCATTGACCAGGGCGGCTGCGCCGAAACCTCGCATGCCACGACCCATGCGGAACCCACCTATGTCGTCGACAACGTCATCCACTACTGCGTTGCAAATATGCCAGGTGGCGTTGCGCGCACATCAACCTTTGCCTTGAACAATGTGACGCTGCCATTTGCCATGGCAATTGCCAATAAGGGCTGGAAGAAAGCGCTGGCCGATGACGCGCACTTGAAGAACGGCTTGAATGTAGCGAACGGCCACGTGACCTATAAGGCGGTTGCGGATGATTTGGGCTATTCATATGTATCTGCCGACAAGGTTATCGCTGCTTAAACTCAAGATGCCGGGATTTACATCCCGGCTTTTGTCGTTTGGCCTTCGAGATAGTAGTTGGCCTTCTTGCCATAGATGAGACCGCGCAGTATGCGCCGCGCGCCCTCTGACTTGCGGATGGGATCAATCACGGCGCGCATTGCATCGTGGGCAAAGACTTTTGCAGCGTCCAGAATGGCCGAATGTCCCGGCGGCTTTTGCGGCAGTCCAAAGCGGCGCAAGGTGCCGTTGATCAGCCGGATCTTGTTAAGGCGCAGCACTTCAGGGGTTTTCCAGGTCATGGCCATGGATATGGAATAGCTTTTGCCGGTGCTCACCCAGTGGGGCACCATGTAGGGCATGTGCACTGCGTCTCCGGGTTTGAGGGCATGGAGCGTGGCACGCTGCTCGTACCAGTCCTCATAGGTCTGGTTGCGGTGCTTGTCGGGCGAGATTTCCATGGCTTCTTCGGAAATCAGCCTGCGGTCATCATTTTCAAAGGTACGCACGAACTTGTCGCCCCGGATCTGGATGAGGATGTTTTCTTCCGCGTCCATGTGAAACGGCGTGGTGGAATTGGCCGATGACACGAATATGAATCCCTGCAGGTCGGAGTAATCGCCGGGCTTCTTGCCGGCTGCCGCATTTGCTTCCTCGACGAAGGCCTTGAGCAGTTCGTTGTAGGCAGCATCTTCATTGACGAACTTGATCACCATCCAGGCATTGGCGGTTTCAATGGTCTTGATCACATCTTCGGCGGGCATGCTGATTTTCGGCACGTCTTCCGGCTTCA
Organism: Rhodobiaceae bacterium; assembly: GCA_031371945.1. Classification (GTDB taxonomy): domain Bacteria; phylum Pseudomonadota; class Alphaproteobacteria; order Rhizobiales; family Aestuariivirgaceae; genus Aestuariivirga. The sequence goes on along the minus strand of JANMKJ010000344.1, from coordinate 1,877 downwards.
CGCCAACGGCTACCTTGCCGGAGTTGTATTCAATACGGTCACGCGGCAGGGACTTGGCCAGTTCAACCAGACGCGGCAGCGAAAACAGCGGATGATCTGCCAGACCATGCTTGAGTTCAAACGGGCGCTTGAGGAATTTTTCACGGGCAACATTTGCGTCTATGGTGACGATACTCATGACCGTTTCTTTCCTTTCATCAGATAGTAGACATCACGCAGTCTTTCGCGGACGGCGCGGCGCAGGTTCTCTGCCTTCACGGTGAGGGCAAAGCGCGTGGCGCTGATGGATTTCGGGGCAACGATCACATCCGCCATCTCAATACGGTCGCGCCAGATATTCTCGATCATCGGGTGGCCGGGTATGGCGCAACTGTCGATGAGCTTCAGGCCCGGCTCGGCGAACAACTGCTGCGTGGCGTGGAGGACGAGCAACACACCGGGAGAATACTTTGCAAAGGATTCGTCATAGGCAATTTTGACAAGCCAGGCCTGGTCACCTTCGACAATGGCGTAGGCGCAGGCGATGGGCTTGCCATTGAGTACGAGTTTCCAGAAGCGCAGCTTGCCACTTGCCGCCAGCAGCTTGCAGGCGTCGCTGAATGCCGACTGCAAGTCCTGGCTGCCGGCAATGGCGGTACCGCGCCTGCCCTTCCAGCCCGATGCTTCAACCGACACCAAATCCGCAATCCACGGCCTTATATCAGCGGACGGCTCCAGGGTGAGGGTTTCAAAGGTGCCGAGTTCGGCAAGGCGGTTGCTGAGGCGGCGGAATTCCTTGCGCCGCTTGCGATCGAAATTGAGTTCGAACCAATCGGCAAACGTTCCCTTGGGCCTGATCACGGCCCGTTGCCAGCGGTTGAGCACGGCAAACTGCAGATCGCGGCTGATCAGGTGGTCCCAGAAGCGGCTATCCACGTTGATGGCATGCAACATCAACGGCTGCTTCAGGCTGTTGGTAAAGGTGGTGAGAGCCGCCACGGGAAATTCCCGGTCAAGATGGGGCACGCCAATGACGGTGAGCGGTGTTATCCAATTTGACACAAGGCCCAGTATCGATTTGCTGATCTTGATCGGAAGCGCAAACAACAGATCATTGCCCTGAACCACGACGGCGAGTTCAGCACCGGGGAATTTCTTGAGCAGGGGAAGCACCAATTCCGGGGAATTAAGGCCCGCCGGCGTCAGGCTTTGCCCGACGAGACGCTTCCACGGCAGAAAAATGCCATCCAATTCCGCCACATTGCGAATTCGGGTCGTCAACATCATCTGCCAATTTCCAGCCAACATAGCCCCACCGATGCAATTGCCGGGCCACACTAGGCAGTGCGGGATAAGGTGATGTTCAGGATTTGGTTAAAATTTTAACGATGTGCCGACACAAAAAAGACCGGCCACTGACCGGTCTTGCGTAGGCTGTCTCAAAACAGGTGGGTTAAGCGTCAACCTTGACGTTAAGAACCTGGCGGCCACGATACATGCCGGTCTTGAGGTCAATGTGGTGCGGGCGGCGAAGTTCACCGGATTTCTTGTCTTCAATCCAGGTGATGGTTTGCATCTTCTGGCCGGAACGGCGCATACCAATGCGGCTTTTAGACATTTTTCTGCGTGGAACGGCCATTTCAAAACTCCATATTAGGCGGGTTTCCCCACCACAGTTGGGCGGTGTATAGCGAAGCTCACGGGTCAATACAAGTGAGATAGCCACCCATTCCGTTCATTCTTCCAATGATGCGGTTGGCAATGGAATTTACCCGTTTTGAGGGCTTTCCGGCCCTGCGTTTGATGGGATTTGGCAAAACCGCTGCCAAAAGAGCTGCTTCCCTGCGTGAAAGCTTGGCGGCAGGCTTGTGGAAATGGAACTGGGAAGCAGCCTCGGC
>JANMKJ010000314.1:0-5699 GCA_031371945.1 Rhodobiaceae bacterium | reverse complement strand
CCGGTTTCATTTGCGGCACCCGACCCGGGATACAGGGGCATCTGATGCGTAGAGCCATAAAACAGGTTGGGATCTGACCAGAATATTTCCTGGGTGCCGTTGCCGTGGTGCACGTCGAAGTCAACGACGGCAACACGTTCGGCACTGTAGCGCGACCTGGCATAATGTGCGGCAATGGCCGCCTGGTTGAAAAGGCAAAAACCCATGGGCTTGCGCGATTCGGCGTGATGGCCGGGTGGGCGCAGGGCACAGAAGGCGTTGTCGGCCTTACCGGTGAACACCGCATCCACCGCAGCAGTGGCCGCACCAACCGCGCGAAGTGCGGCCTCAAGCGAGCCTGGTGACATCACCGTATCGGGGTCCACATATTCCACGCCTTCGTCCGGGGCCATGGACAGGATATGGCGAAGATGCTCTTCGGTGTGGGCCCGGAGGATATCTTCCTCTTTTCCCAGGGGAGCCAATTGTCGTTTCAAATCAGCAAATTGCGGGGCTTCGAGGATCTTGTAGATGACCTTGATGCGGTCCACCCGTTCGGGGTGGCCGTCGGGTGTCAGGTGGTTAAGGGACGCGGGGTGGGTGTATAGAAGAGTGTTCATTGCCCTGCTATAGAGCGCCTGTGATGGATTATTCCAATGAAATAATTGAGGGTGCCGATGCATTGCGGCGCGGGCTGCTGGTCGCCTTTCCCACCGAGACGGTCTATGGGCTGGGTGCCGATGCCACCAGCGATACAGCCGTGGCCAAACTCTATGCGGCCAAGGGGCGTCCAAGTTTCAATCCGCTGATATCGCATGTGCCGAATGCTGCGGCGGCATTCGCCCTAGGAGAATTTTCTGCCGAGGCGCGGAAACTGGCGGCGGCGTTCTGGCCGGGGCCTTTAACGCTGGTCGTGCCGCGCGCTGCCGCCTGCCCCGTATCGTTGCTGGCATCAGCGGGATTGCCCAACCTCGCCTTGCGGGTTCCCGACCACCCCCTAGCGCTGCGACTCCTGTCGGAGGTTGGACGGCCCATTGTTGCTCCAAGCGCCAATCCATCGGGCCGTATCAGTCCCACGACGGCAGGCCATGTGCGCGCCGGACTGGGTGGCAAGGTTTCGCTGGTCATTGATGGTGGGCCGTGCGCCGTTGGTGTTGAATCCACCGTGGTGGGCTGCCTCGCGGGTGGTGCAAAACTGTTGCGCCCGGGTGGGCTGCCACGTGAAGCCATTGAACAGGTGCTGGGCTACAGGCTCGCAACGGAAATCGATTCTGACCGGCCGCAATCGCCCGGCCAGTTGCAAAGCCACTATGCACCGCGGGCCCAGCTCCGGTTGAATGCCACGTCACCCAATGCCGGCGAGGTCTATTTGGGATTTGGCACCTACGACCACGGGCCTTACAATTTGTCAGAAGCTGGAAACGTGGTGGAAGCAGCGGCCAACCTGTTCAGGCACTTGCATGAACTTGATGATGCAGGAGCCGCCACCATCGCTGTGGCCCCCATTCCACAAGCCGGATTGGGTGAAGCCATCAATGACCGCCTGCGCCGTGCCGCAGCACCGAGGCCGCAATGACAACAGCAGAACTCCTCAACCAGTTTGCCGCCATCGTTGGCGAAGCCCATGCCATACGCAACGTGGGCGAGATGGCGGGCTACATGAAGGAACAGCGGGACCTGTGGATGGGAAAATCGCCATTGGTGGTGCGGCCCGGTTCCACCGCGGAAATAGCGGCCATCATGAAACTGGCAACCCAATCCAAAACGCCCATCGTTCCACAATCGGGCAATACGGGACTGGTGGGTGGCGGGGTTCCGTTCGAAATGGGAACCGAGATTCTGCTTTCGCTTGACCGCATGACGAAAGTTTTGGAGGTGGATGCAGCCGACAACACCATGACGGTTCAGGCCGGTGCGACGTTGAAATCGGTGCAGGACGCAGCTGATGCGGTGGGGCGGCTGTTTCCCTTGAGCCTTGCATCGGAGGGTTCGTGCCGGATTGGCGGTAATCTCTCTACCAATGCCGGGGGCCTCAATGTTTTGGCCTATGGCAACGCCCGGGATTTATGTCTGGGCCTTGAAGTCGTTTTGCCAGACGGGCGGATCTGGAATGGCTTGCGGCATTTGCGCAAGGACAATACGGGCTATGATCTCAAGAATACGTTCATTGGCGCTGAAGGAACCCTTGGCATCATTACGGCAGCGGTGCTGAAACTCTGGCCCCGGCCACAAACCCGCGAGACCGGCTTCATTGCCCTACCCTCACCCCAGGCGGCGGTTGACCTGCTCTCGCTCATGCGCGAGATGAGTGGCAACCGCGTTGTGGCCTTTGAGCTGATGCCGCGCATCGGCATGGATTTCACGGTCAAGCACATGGGAATTGCCGATCCTCTCACGGAGAGGTCACCCTGGTATGCCTTGACCGAATTGGCCGATCCGCCGGCGGGCTGCCTTGCGACGATTCTCGAGGCCGCGTTGGAGCGCGGGTTGGTGACGGATGCCACCGTGGCGCAATCGGAAAGCCAGCGTCAGGCCCTGTGGAACATTCGCGAGATGATGCCGGAATCGCAGAAGCACGAGGGTGGCTCGATCAAGCATGATGTTTCAGTGCCGGTATCCAAGATTCCACTGTTCATTGCCGAGGCTACGGCTGCCGTGAATAGCTTCATGCCAGCGGCACGCGTGATGTCGTTCGGCCACATGGGCGATGGCAACATGCATTTCAACGTGACCCAGCCGGAAGGCATGGAAAAGAAGGCCTATCTCGCGTGCTGGGAGGGCATGAATGCGGCTGTGTTCGCCGTGGTCCACAAATTCGGCGGCTCGATCAGTGCCGAGCATGGCATTGGGCGGTTGAAGATTGGTCACATGGCGGAAATAAAGTCCGCCGTTGAGCTTGGCATGATGCGTGACCTGAAACGCCTGTATGATCCCCTCAACATCATGAACCCCGGCAAGGTCGTACCGTTATGATGTTTCGCGAAATAGCCGAGGCTGACGTGCAAACCGTTGTCGATCTGTGGACGGCCTGCGGCCTCACGCGGGCGTGGAACGATCCGGTCAAGGACATAGAGTTTGCAATGAGGCAGCCGACTTCGACGGTGCTTGTCGGCGCGTTGGACGGGCGGGTCGTTGCTTCAGTCATGGTTGGCCATGATGGGCATCGTGGTGGACTTTACTATCTCTCGGTCGATCCTGCATACCAAAAGCGCGGGCTTGGAAAGCAGGCACACCAGGCGGCAGTTGAATGGCTGCAGGCGCAAGGCGTATGGAAGATCAATCTCATGGTGCGGGCTGAAAACCATGCCGTTGCCGGCTTCTATGAAAGCCTCGGCTATGCGGTGAATCCAGTATTGAGCTTTGGAAAACGGATCGACTAGAACAGGGTGAGCTGCGCCTTGGGCCTTGGCGGCGGGGCGTTGCGCTCAATGGTCGTGGGTTCAAACACGAGATAATCATCTGCCGCCATGGTCAGCAATTGCACCGACTCCCTACCGTCTACATTCTGGACATCCAGCCATTTGGCATAGTCTTCCGGGTGGATGACGACCGGCATGCGGTCATGGATTTGGGCCACCACCGGATTTGGTTCAGTGGTGATAATCGCAGCGGTCTCGATTTCCGAACCATCGGCACCCATCCAGTGTTCCCACACTCCGGCGAAGGCAAATGGCCCATTGTCGGGCCGGTGGAAATGATACGGCACTTTCTTGCCCGGAATGTCACCCAGCCATTCGTAATAACCATCGGCCGGTACCAGGCAACGTCTGCGCCTGATGGCGTTTTTGAATGAGGGTTTTTCCAGTATCGTTTCCGCACGGGCGTTGATGGTGGGTTTTCCGGGGCGGGGTTCTTTCAGCCATGACGGTATCAGGCCCCAGCGCACCAGTAAGAAATGCCGTGCCCCATTTTCCTGGCGGATGATCGGTATCGGGCTGAGGGGTGCCACGTAGCGGCGCGGCGGGAAATCCGCGTCCTCGATATATTTGAAAAGCGCCCTTGCTTCTTCACGCGATGTCTTGAAACTATAAAGTCCACACATGGAGCCACATTAGCGCGATGACCCCCACCCAACAATTGCCAAAACTCGGCGCTTCGGCCTGCGTCTGGCGCGACGGCCGGGTCCTGCTGATCCAGCGGGCAAAACCGCCTGTTGGATTATGGAGCCTGCCGGGTGGCCATGTGGAGTTTGGCGAAACGGCGCGCCAAGCGGCCATGCGCGAACTCGCGGAAGAAACGGGCGTTGTGGCAGACCTTCCACACTTTGTCGGTTTGTATGAGATCATCCGCACTGCACCGGCACTGCATTATGTGATTGCCTGCTACTGCGGCACGTGGCTGTCGGGCGAAGCCGTGGCTGCAAGTGATGCGCTCAGCGTTAGCTGGGTTTTGCCCATGGAACTCTATCACCTTGATTTTGTTCCACATGTCCGCGATGCGATTGCAAGTGCTGCGCAATTGATGAAAAATTGACTGTTGATATTAACCTTTCTTAAAGGAACTGGTCGCGCTGGAAAAAAGCTTTGCTATGGTGATGTTAACGAGTGAGGTGCCGGTGGAAAAGGTGCTTACACGCGGGGGCGTCAATTAAAAAAAGTACCGTCATGCACAGATTTACCACCAAGCCTTTACCCAAATCGCATCCGTCCGAGGCCAAGCATTTGGCATTGCGCTACATTCTGGATGCGTGGGAAGAAGCGATCTTCGAAGGGCTGGACCCGGATTGCATCGCCACGGCCGCAATTTTTGCTGCCCTTTCCGACATGGTGCAAACCTATGGCGAAGATCCAGTTGCCGTCATGTGCGAAAGACTGCCGGAACGCATTCGCACTGGCGAGTTTTCCGTAGCGCAGACCAAGCAATAATCAGTCGAAAGCCTGCATCAGCAGGACAAAGCCGAATGCGGCGATGAGTATGCCGGACCAGCGATTGATGCGCTCGACAGTGGCCGCACTGAACTTCGCCCTAAATTTGCTGACCAGCACACTCACCAGGAGCCACCACAGGGCACCACCCGCCGCCACACCGAGGACGACTTCTGTCGAACGATAGGGGCTGGCGTTTACCTGCAAAACTCCGGACATGGCGCTGAAGATGGCAAGAAAGCCAAAAGCCGTTCCGGGGTTGGTGACGGTCAAAAAGAATGTGACCCCGAGCCTGGTGGCCGCAGGCGCCTGAGCAAAGTCGAGGGAAGAAAAATGCCTGCGGGCGGTGTGGACGCCGAGTGCCACGAGAATGATGCCGCCCGTGATCTGCATGGGGCGGGCATAGGCGATGATTGCGTGTTCAATCGAACTCAAGCCGTATGCCGCGATGCTCGCCATCAGCACGTCGGCGATGATGGCCCCTGCGCCACTCCACAGCGCTGGCCTCCAACCCTGGTTGAGGGCGGTGCGAATGACAATGAGATTGACCGGACCGAGAGGGGCTGCCATGGCAAGGCCAATGGCGATGCCGGCTACAGTCGCATTCAACGAATATCCACCACGACGCGGCCGCGCACCTGGCCTTTGACAATCTCTTCGGCAATGCGCGGTACATCTTCCAGTTTTACGTGGGTGGTGAGTGAAGCCAGTTCGCGCAAGTCGAGATCACGGGCAAGGCGCTGCCATGCCTGCTGGCGGCGGGCTAAAGGCGTCGTCACCGAGTTGATGCCGATCAACCTGACGCCACGCAGGATGAAGGGTGCCACATTGGTGGGCAGGTCCATGCCCTGGGCC
>JANMKJ010000248.1:0-3621 GCA_031371945.1 Rhodobiaceae bacterium | reverse complement strand
CCGCCAAACATCGGGGCAAACACAGGTCCAAGCGATACGGCCAGATCCTTGCCGAGGGGCTCAGGGCCAAGAACACCAAGCCAGATGACGGGTATGACAATGAAGTAAACTCCAGCCATGGCAGCACTGGCCAGCATGGCGCGCGGCACATTGCGATTTGGGTCAATGGTTTCACCAACGTGGCATGTCGCCGCCTCGAAGGCCGGTGCGGCAAAGCCGATGAGATAGAGGCCCGCCATCACCGAGGTTATGTCGCCGAACCAGCCGGAGAACGGTGACGTCAAATGGAAATCTGTCGCCTGATGCCAATCTACATGCCCGGTCATGATGGGGACGAGGGTTGAGAGCAGGGCCAGCAATGCAGATACAGCGGCAACCGGGATCATCAACCGCGTCACCCATTTGATGCCGCAAAGGTTTACCACCGTAAAGAAGACAACCAAGGCAATGGCAACAGCTTCAACCGGAACGCTTGGCAGGAACCACTGCTGAATGGCAGAGGCCGAGAACAGTGCGGTAAGCCCGCAGGTTGGCACCCAGCCCCACCAGTAACAGGTACCGGCAAGGCTTGAGAGAACGGCGCTATAGGGCCGGAACGCCTCGGAGCAGGCGGCAGCAATGCCACCCACCCGATTGGGCCACATCAAGATCAATTCTGTCCAGGCAGGGGCGGCTGCCCAGCCCAGCAGCACGCCAATAATCAGAAGCGGAACCGCCGCACTGCCCTGGCCGGGAATGTCACCCTGGCCCACGAAAAGGACGGCGAGCAGGAAAAGGCTCTGGTTGCTGCCGCCCATGGCAAGGGCAGTCGTGCCAATCCATCCCATGGATCTTGCGTGGGGTGCTGGAGGGCTAGCAGCAGCTGCGGTGCGTGCGTTCATAACAGGCCAATACTCGTTTAAGTAGAGATTTGACCACAAAACATTTATAAGTTGTCAATGGATCGGCTCACCAGCGCGGTTAATTTTCGGACGCGGTGGAGCCACCCATTAACTGGTATGGCATTATTTTGAGAAACCGGACTTTCTAACACACCAATCTGTGCCTAGATTCCGCCCATGGGTTGCAAACTTTCCGTGAATGTGAATGCCATTGCCTATCTGCGCAATCGACGGAACCTGCCGTGGCCGAGTTTGGAGGGGTTGGGTCGCATCGCCCTCAAGGCCGGTGCTGCGGGCCTTACAATCCATCCCCGTCCCGACGAACGCCATGTGCGCCATTCCGATGTGCCTGTGCTTGGCAACCTCATTTCAACTGAATTTGCTGACCGGGAATATAATATCGAGGGTTATCCGGATGAGCGGTTTCTCAAGCTGGTGGAAGCGCAACGGCCAGACCAGGTGACTTTGGTTCCCGATGATCCCTCGCAGGGCACGTCGGACCATGGCTGGAATATTGCGGCAAACCGGCCATTGCTCACGGATGTTATTGCGCGTCTGCATGCGGGCGGAATGCGTGTGTCGGTATTTGTGGATCCGGATCCTGCCGTGGTGGAAGTCGCCAAAGCCGTGGGTGCGGACCGGATTGAAATTTATACGGGCCCCTACGGTGGCGCATTTGACGAAGAGTTGCGCGCATGGGAATTCAAGAAGATTGTCGCCACGGGCAAGGCTGCCGAGGCTGTGGGACTTGGCCTTAATGCGGGCCACGATCTTACGCGGGAGAACCTCCCCGCCCTGGTCAGGGCGCTGCCAAACCTCGCTGAAGTTTCCATTGGCCATGCCATTATTGCCGATGCCATGACTTTCGGAATGGCCGAGACTGTGCAACTCTTCCGCCATGCGATTGGCGATCTCTGAATCGTGAAACGGCTTGAAGTCGGCATTGCAGGAGCGGGGCCTGCGGGGCTTGCTGCCGCATTGGCACTCCAGCGCGCCGGCCATTCCATTACGCTTTTTGATCAGTTTGAGGCATCACGACCCTTGGGCTCGGGCCTCATCTTGCAGCCAACGGGACTTGCGGCATTGGACTGGCTGGGGCTGGGAATGCGTATGCGGGGGTTAGGGGCTCGCATCGACCGGCTTTACGGCAAGGCCGGCAAACGCGTGGTCCTCGATGTGCGCTATGCGGCCCTGGGCCACCTGCGGGGACTGGCCGTACACCGCGCCGGGCTCTTCAACGTGCTGCATGATGCGGTGAACGCCGCCGGAATCGATGTCAGAACCGGTTGCAAGATCAATGGCTTGGAAAAGCACTCTCTGATCTTAAATCAAGGAGGACGGGTTGGACCCTTCGATCTGGTTGTCGACGCTTTGGGCAGCCGATCCCCGCTGATAGAATACGCAAGTGGCCCGGATTATCGCCGCGCGTTGAACTACGGCGCGATATGGGCGAGCCTGCCGTGGCCCGAAACGCCATTCGATCCACACGCCCTTGAGCAGCGCTATACGGCTGCCGCGATCATGTGCGGCGTGCTGCCCATTGGCAGGCGTGATGAAAGCGATGGGCCACAAACCGCGTTCTTCTGGAGTTTGAAAACGTCCGACTATGCAGCATGGCAGGCTGCTGGGCTTGATGCCTGGAAGGCGGATGTATTGCATCTGTGGCCGGAGACGCAAGCCCTGGTGGACAGCATTGTCACCGCCGATCAAATGACCATGGCGAGTTATGACCACCACACGTTGTCGCTGCCCTATGGCAACAAGCTGGCCTTCATTGGCGACAGTGCCCATTCCACCAGCCCGCAGTTGGGGCAGGGTGCCAACATGGCCCTCATGGATGTGATTGCGCTAACGACGGCACTGGAGGCCCACGGCAATATGGAGAATGCGCTTGCCGCCTATGCACGTACGCGCCGCTTCCATGTCAAACTCTATCAGGCCCTGTCTCGGGCGTTCACTCCATTTTATCAATCGGATTCTGCCGTGCTGCCGCTGATCCGGGATTATCTGGTGGCCGATCTGAGCCGGCTGCCACCGGCACAAAAGCTGCTCGCAGCCATCGTGACCGGGTCTTTCGGGCTGACATAGGGCCCATGCCGAATGAGGCTTGCCAGAGACCTTCCATAACGCTATCTCCCCCCACGCTAATACAAAAGCGAGGGAATTATCACATGCGCGTTTATTATGACCGGGATGCCGACGTTAACCTGATCAAGGGCAAGAAAGTCGTCATTGTCGGCTACGGCAGCCAGGGCCGCGCCCACGCGCTGAACCTCAAGGATTCCGGTGCCAAGCATTTGGCAATCGCATTGAAGGCGGGCTCTCCCACCATCAAGAAGGCCGAAGCCGATGGCCTCAAGGTCATGACGGTTGCCGAGGCTGCTGCCTGGGGTGACCTGTTGATGATGGCAACGCCCGACGAATTGCAGGCCGATATCTACAAGGCGGAAATTGGCCCCCATATTCGTGATGGTGCAGCCATTGCCTTTGCCCACGGCTTGAATGTTCACTACGGTCTCATTGAGCCCAAGAAATCGGTTGACGTGGTGATGATTGCACCCAAGGGCCCCGGCCATACGGTGCGTGGCGAATACCTGAAGGGTGGCGGCGTGCCCTGCCTTATCGCCATTCACCAGGATGCCTCGGGCAATGCCCATGATCTGGCCCTGTCCTATGCTTCGGGCGTTGGCGGCGGGAGATCAGGCGTCATCGAAACCACGTTCAAGGAAGAGTGTGAAAC
>JANMKJ010000168.1:0-17803 GCA_031371945.1 Rhodobiaceae bacterium | reverse complement strand
CGCCCATGCGACGGACGCCATCAACTCATTGCGCATTGTTCTTGCGGCCGACGAAAGTGTAAAAACGGGCCAGGTGGTTGCACTTTGAAATTGCTAGGCGCGGTGACGCAGGGCAGTGGCGCCATCAACGAGGACGGCTATGGATACTTGGGCACCGCTGAAGATGTCAGCGCTGCCTGGGTCATGGATGGCGTCACTGGCATCAATGGTCGCAACTATTTGCCTGACAGTGATGCAGCGTGGCTGGTTGGGCAGGCACACCGACACCTGGAGACCTTCGCCGCGCTTGATAGGCCTTTGCAGGAGATCCTTTCTCATCTGGTTGGGGCGTTGATCGGGGATTGGGAGCAGGCCACCCGCGATGTGGATATGCCGGAAAATTACGATCCTCCAGCTGCCTGCCTGATCCTCGTCAAGCGCTATGGTCAGGATTGGCAAGCGGTTCGCCTTGGCGATTCATGCCTGCTGGCAAAAGCGGAAGCGACAGGCGCGCTCACCTATTCAGCATCCCCCAACAGCACGTTCGATCATTGGCTTAGTGGCGAGGCGGCCAAGCGGCGCAGTGCTGGGCGGCTCGACATCACGGCGCTGCTTCGCGAATTCCAGCCGCAACTGGCTGCTGCCCGCAAGCTCCGCAATACGCCGGGTGGCTACAGTATTCTTGAGGCGCACCCCCGCGCCCGAGAATTTGCGCAGTACATCGATTTGGGAATGCCCCAGGAACTGCTGCTTTGCACCGATGGCTACTACCGCGCGGTTGACCACTATCTGCAGTATTCTGACGAGGAACTGATCGATGCTTCGGCTGCAGCGGGTGGAACTGAGCATGTGCTGAAGCGAATTCGAGCCGCGGAAAATTCTGATCCTGATTGTCAGGCCTTTCCTCGTTTCAAGCCCGCAGATGACGCAACGGCCGTGATGCTCTCGGGACGCTGATAGAAAGTTGTCGATGGTAGGCCGTTTTTCGGTTATGTGGGCGACATGAATTCCGAAACTGAACTAGAGATTTTTCTTGTGGCCTCTCCCGGGACCGAAGCTGGGCTTTGTGCTGAGGCAAAAGAGTTGAACTTCAAATCGCCTGCCGTCATTGAAGGTGGCGTAACTGTGAGGGGTAGTTGGCCAGAGGTTTGGCGGGCCAATCTCGAACTCCGTGCTGCCAGCCGCGTACTGGTGCGTATTGGTTCATTCCATGCGGTGCACCTCGCCCAACTCGACAAGCTGGCTCGCAAATTCCCATGGAAGCAATTTCTGCGCCCCGATGTTCCGGTGCAGGTTGAAGTCACGTGCAAAAAATCCCGCATTTACCATTCCGCAGCGGCAGCGCAGAGATTTGAAACGGCAATCCGCGAAGAACTGGGCGCGCCTGTTTCGCCAGATGCTGAAATCAGCATAAAAGCCCGGTTTGACAATAATCTCTGTACAATCAGCATCGATACGTCAGGCGATGCCCTGCATAAGCGGGGGCACAAGGAAGCTGTTGGAAAGGCACCAATGCGGGAAACGCTTGCCACCCATTTCCTGCGGCGGTGCGGATATGATGGCATGGAGACGGTTGTTGATCCGATGTGTGGGTCAGGCACTTTCGTGATTGAGGCCGCTACGATGGCGCTTGGTCTAAAACCTGGCCGGTCGCGGGAATTTGCCTTTGAGCAACTGGCGGGATTTGATAGCAGCGCCTGGCAGCACATGCGGAACATGAACAAGCCCATCACAACATCGGCCCGGTTCTTTGGCCGGGACCGGGATGCAGGTGCCATCCGGATGAGCACGGAGAATGCCGAGCGCGCGGGTGTTTCTGGGGTTACTGAATTTCGCCAGCAACCCATCAGCGATCTTACGCCACCTGCCGGGATTCCAGGACTCGTTATCGTCAATCCACCCTATGGCACGCGGCTGAGTGACAAGAAGCCACTTTTTGCGCTTTACGACGCCTTGGGCAAGACACTCCTGGAAAGATTTTCGGGTTGGCGCGTTGGACTGGTTACGACTGATACGTCGCTTGCCAAGGCAACCCGGCTTCCCTTTGCGGCACCCGATATTCCTGTCAATCATGGCGGCCTGCGCGTTTTGCTCTTCCAGACCGCCGCTTTATGACTAGGATCAGTTTGATGGCAACCAAAGTGGAGAAATAGCATGGCCAAACGCCGCCTTGGGCAAAGCGACATTTCAATTGAGCCGTTTGTATTGGGCACCAATGCGATGGGCTGGACGGCCGATGAACCAACTTCGTTTGCCGTGATGGACGCATTCATGGCGGAGGGCTTCTCTGCAATTGACACTGCTGATGTGTATTCCCGCTGGGTTCCAGGCAATGACAGTGAATCCGAAAAGATCATTGGCCGCTGGATGAAAGCGCGGGGTAACCGCAGCAAGGTGATCGTAGCGACCAAGGTGGGATCGGATATGGGGCAGGGCCGCATGGATCTGCGCGCCAGCTGGATTCACAAGGCCGTGGAGGATTCACTGCGTCGCCTGCAAACGGATTACATCGATCTCTACCAGAGCCATTGGCCGGACCCATTGACCGAGGAGGAAGAGACCCTGGGTGCCTATGACAAACTCATCAAGGCGGGCAAGGTGCGCGTAATTGGCACCTCCAACTATGATGAGAAGCTACTGGGACATGCACTGGACTTGTCCAAAACCAAGGGACTGCCGCGCTACCAGACCCTGCAGAATGAGTATAATCTGTATTCGCGTAGCAAGTTCGAGGGTGCGGCGCAGGACATGGTGGTCAAGGAAGGCCTGAGTTGCCTCACTTACTTCAGTCTCGCGTCGGGTTTTCTGACCGGCAAGTACCGCAGCAAGGCGGATTTTTCAAAAAGCCAGCGGGGTGGTGGCATGGAACAGTACCTTGATGCGCGCGGCCTTAAATTGTTGGCTGCTCTCGATGATGTTTCGAAGCGGATTGGGGCCACACCGGCTGAGATATCCCTGGCCTGGATCAACGCGACACCAGGTGTGGCTGCACCGATCTCTTCAGCAACTTCTGTTGCCCAACTGGAAAGCCTGGCGCGAGGTGCGCGGCTGGTGCTCAACGCTGCCGATATTAAAATTCTCACTGCTGCGGGCAAATAGGCGTCCCTTGCCAGCATAAAGGGTATTGAAATTTTCACGGAGCGGTCTACTCTCCGGGTTGGCCAGCGGACACAGAAGCCGTGAGCTGCCCTTGGGAGATTGCGTTTATGGCGTTGCTGCAAGTTGAGGCGGTGTCGAAGAGTTTTGGTGCGATCCTCGCGCTGACTGGCGTGAGCTTTTCGATTGAGCCCGGCGAAGTCGTAGGCTTCATGGGCGACAATGGTGCGGGCAAGTCGACCATGGTCAAACTCATTGCCGGGAATTTTCCACCTTCAGAAGGTGAAATCATCGTTGACGGAGAGGTTTGCCATTTTCAAAAGCCGGTTGAGGCAAGGGCCAAGGGGATAGAGGTTGTGTACCAGGACCTTGCCCTGGCCGACAATTTGACAGCCGCAGAGAACGTTTTTCTTGGCCGCGAAATCAACAAAGGTGTGTGGCCGTTTCGCGTATTGGACAAGGAAGCCATGATTGAACGTTCGGCCGAATTGTTTGGTGAACTCAAATCCGAAACGCGACCCCGCGATCTGGTGAAGAAGATGTCAGGTGGGCAGCGGCAGGCGGTGGCAATTGCCAGAACCCGACTTTCAAATGCGAAGCTTGTTTTGATGGATGAGCCCACTGCGGCAATCTCGGTTCGCCAGGTGGCCGAAGTTCTTGAGCTCATCCGCAGGCTCAAGAGCCAGGGTGTAGCCGTTATCTTGATCAGCCACCGCATGCCAGACGTTTTTGCGGTCTGTGACCGTATCATGGTGCTGCGGCGTGGATCGCTGGTGGCAGACAAGGCGATTGCCAGAACCAGCCCTGAAGAAGTCACGGGATTGATTACAGGAGCTATCCGTGCAGCCTGAAGCCACAAAGCTATCACCCCAGAAAGATCATGCTGCGATTTCCGATGTCGTCAAGATTGTCGAAACCACGTTGCTGCAACGGGTGTTTTCCAGTCAGGCGTTCTGGGTCACGGTGGCGCTGGTCGTGCTCTATACCACGATGGCATTCTATGAAGTGAGTTTCGGCACGGTGGACAATATCGCCAACATGACGCGAAACTTCGCGCCGTTTGGCATCATGGCGTTGGGCATGACCGTCGTCATCATCACAGGGGGGATAGACCTTTCCGTAGGCTCCATCATGGGTGTGGTCGCCATTGTCACCGGCATGTTTCTCACCTGGGAATATCCCTGGTATATTGCGTTTTTCCTGGGCCTGATCTCCGGACTGGCCTGTGGTGCAGTTAACGGATTCTTCGTGGCCTATGTCGGGTTGTCGTCATTTGTCGTCACCCTTGGCATGATGTCCATTGGCCGGTCATTGGCAGTAGTTCTGTCTGGCAATCAGATGCTTTATAAATTTGGGCCAGACGCCGCCATCGTCAAGTCCATTGGCCAGGCCAAGTGGCCCCGGCAAGTGCCGGGCGACAGCATTCCGGATTGGATCCCCCAGTTTTCTTCGCATTTCTGGACCATGGTCGTGCTGGCGTTTGTGGTCGGCTATGTGTTCATCTTCAAGGCCTGGGGCCGCCATCTCTTCGCCATTGGTGGAAATGAACAGGCAGCACGACTTACCGGTGTTCCGGTGGACTGGATTAAGTTCCAAGCCTATGTGTTTTCGGCTTTCACAGCCTCAATCGCATCGTTGCTTATCCTGGGCTACAGCGGTTCAGCCATCAACGCCGTCGGACAATCATATGAGCTTCGGGTTATTGCCGCGACTGTCATCGGCGGTGCCAACCTCATGGGTGGGGCGGGAACGGCGTTTGGCGCTGTCGTGGGTTCTGCCTTCCTCGAAGTCATTCGCAACGCCCTGCTGATGGCAGGCATTGATTCAAATTGGCAAGGTGCCTTCGTTGGCGCTTTCATTATTCTCGCGGTTCTCCTTGGCAAACAGACAGGCGGCAAATCGCTGGTCGCTGCTATGTTTGACAAGGTTGTTGGGAAAAGGACACGCTAGAAAACCGCTGACGGGAAATAAATCCCGCAGCTTGTTGGTACTAATGTGGAGGATCTAAGATGAAACATTTCCTGCTTACTGCCGCTGTTGCCCTTGGAGCGCTGACTCTTGCTGCCAATGGCGCCCAGGCGAAATTTACATTTGCCCTGGTTCCCAAGAACATGAACAACCCGTTCTTTGACCAGGCACGTGACGGCTGCAAGAAAGCCGAAGCGGAATCAAATGGCGAATTCGAGTGCATGTATATCGGACCCGGCGAACATGGCGGCGGTGAAGAACAAGTCCAAATCGTGCAAGACCTCGTGGCCAAAAAGGTTGATGGAATCGCAGTTGCCGTGGCGAACGCTGCTGCAATGACTGTGGCACTTCAGGCCGCCAAGGATGCGGGCATTCCTGTTCTGACCTGGGATTCCGACATGCTGCCGGAAAACAAGGATCTCCGTTTGGCTTACATCGGCACTCACAATTATGAAATCGGCACGAACCTCGCCAAATTGGCAATGACCATCAAGCCAAAGGGCGGTACGGTTTGCATCCAATCCGGTGGTGCCGCAGCTGCCAATCATAATGAGCGCATGCAGGGTATCCGGGACGTTCTTTCGGGCACCAAGTCGACTGCGTCACCTGGTGACCGTTTGACGGGGCAGAATGGCTGGACGGAAATTGAAGGTTGCCCACTGTACACCAACGATGACTTCCCACTGTCAGTACAGCAGTTTGAAGACATCATGGCCAAGAACCCCAAGTTGGATGCGTTCATTCCAACCGGCGGCTTCCCACAGTTCGTTCCAGATGCGAACCGTGCGGCAGTTGAAAAATACAAAGCCAGCATTGCTGACAAGTCCCTGGCCCTCGTCGTTGCTGATACGCTGCCCGTGCAAATCGACCAAATGAAGGAAGGTTTCTCACTTGGGCAAGTAGGTCAACGGCCATTTGAAATGGGCTACATGACAATGAAGGCCTTCGCTGACATGAAGGCAGGCAAGCCTGCTCCAGCTGACCCATCCTACACCGGACTTGATGTTTGCACACCGGAGACAGCTGATACTTGCATAGCAAAATAGTATTTACCCAGGTTAAGTAAAGGCGGGGGTGCACCCCCCGCCTTTTTATTGGAGAAACTCATGGCAGGACCATTTTCACTGGCAAATCGGATAGCCCTTGTCACGGGTGCCTCACGCGGACTTGGATTTGCCATGGCCAAGGCGCTGAAGGAAAACGGCGCCCATGTCATCGTCAATGCGCGCGACGGTGCTGCGCTGTCGGTCGCGGCTGCCGCGATTGGGGCGCAAGCCATGGCGTTTGATGTAACGGACGCGAGTGTTTCCCGAAAGGCTCTTGAGGAGATCGTCGCGGAACATGGTCGCCTTGATGTTTTGGTCAACAACGCCGGCATCCAGCACCGGCGCCCGTTGGTGGAATGGGAAGACAGCGATTTCGACCGTGTTATCAACGTGAATCTCTCATCGTGTTTCCGTCTTGCCAGGGATGCCGTGCGGCTGATGCTGCCAAACAAATTCGGGCGCGTCATCAATGTGGGTTCGGTTGCAGCCATTCTTGGCCGCCCCACGATCCATGCCTATGTGGCAGCAAAGGCAGGCCTGCATGGCCTTACCCGGTCCATGGCTGCTGAAATGGGGCGCCACGGCATTACCATCAACGCGCTCGCACCCGGTTACTTTGCCACGGAACTTAATACCGCACTGATGAATGATGAGGCCTTTACGAAATGGGTGGAGGCGCGCACACCTGCCGGGCGCTGGGCCAAGCCCGATGAGCTGGGTGGTGCCGTTGTTTTCCTTGCATCGGATGCGGCCGCCTATGTCAATGGCCACGTGCTTGCGGTGGATGGCGGACTTTCAGTTTCGCTGTGATGGCCGGGTTGAGGAGCGAACTGTAAATGGCCGTCAGGGTGGGCATAGTCGGTGTTGGCATCATGGGAGCCGACCATGCGCGCACGCTGGTGTCACAC
The DNA here is from genome assembly GCA_031371945.1 of Rhodobiaceae bacterium. Lineage (GTDB taxonomy): Bacteria > Pseudomonadota > Alphaproteobacteria > Rhizobiales > Aestuariivirgaceae > Aestuariivirga. The sequence continues at coordinate 10,806 of JANMKJ010000168.1, read as the reverse complement.
GTGCCCGGTTGCACATTGCAAGTCATATATGACGCGGATTCCGCAAGAGCCGCTGCGATTGCTGCAGAGACTGGCGCCACATCGATCGCGAAAGATCCAATTGCGTTGATCAATGATGGCAATGTTGACGCAATCATCATCGCTTCTCCCGATGCCACTCACAAGGAACTTACACTGGCCTCTATTGCAGCGGGCAAGCCAGTGCTTTGTGAAAAACCACTGGCACCAACGGCGGCTGAATGCCGTGACATTGTTAATGCTGAAATGGCGAGGGGCCACCGTCTCGTGCAGACCGGGTACATGCGCCGTTTTGATCCCAGCTATGTGGACATGAAGGCAGTGCTGCAATCGGGGCAACTCGGCGGCGCGCTGATTTTCCACTGCATGCACCGCAATGTATCGAGCCCTGTGTGGTTCACCTCCCAGATGGCGATCGCCAATTCGGCCGTGCATGAATTTGACGTTTCCCGGTGGCTGCTTGATGCGGATGTGACGCAAGTCAGCGTATTCAAGCCCACCGCCTATTCAAAAGATCCCAATGGGGCGCCGGTATTTCTGGTGCTCAAAACGTCGAAGGGTCAACTGGTGAATATTGAAGTCTATAACAATGCAACCTATGGCTATGACGTGCGTGGCGAACTGGTGTGTGAAAAAGGTGTCGTTTGCCTCAGTCCGTCCTCGACAAATGATGTGAGCTTCAATCTACAGCAGGCTAAAACCTATCCGGAGGACTGGCGGCCGCGCTTTGCTGCTGCCTACCGCATGCAATTGGTGGAGTGGATAAAGGCAATCCGGTCGGGTACGTCTGTCGGGGCGAGTGCGTGGGACGGGTTGGCGGCAGCGGTCATTTCAGAGGCAGGCCTGCAGTCCCTGGCGGAGGGCAAGGCGATAGACATCCGACATGAGCCCAGGCCGGAATTCTACGCATGAATGCGTAAGCGAGCAGACGCTATTTTGCGGTCCATGCCGTTGCTGGCTTGCCGGGCTCGAGGATGTAGAACGCGTTGCCAGCCAATTTTTGCCAATCGCCGCTACTGCCATTGGGCCACACAACACGCAGCTCGGCTTCGGTTGCATCTCCCAGACCAAAGTGCCACCAGCCGTTTTGGCCGCTTGCGTGGCCACCGCCCACGGTAATTTCACGGCGCATCACCTTTTCACCGCGCTTCACTTCGATCCAGCCACCTATGGCGTCGCGATTGGGCGCCGGTTGCTGCAGCTTCACTTCAATCCAGTGGCCAGCGTTGGCAGTGGTGTTTCGCCATAGCTGTGCTGTCTCCCAACGGTTGATGACGACGAGATCAAGCAGGCCGTCGAGGTTGAAATCGGCCAGTGCCGCACCTCTGGATGTCGCAATGCTTGCCACGCCTGCCTTGCCGCCAGCTTCCTGGAACTTGCCTTCAACGGTCTGGAGCAAAAGATTGTTGGGGTCCTTGTTGGCGAAATCCGGCATTTTCGCAACGTTGCCCTTGGCCACGAACAGGTCCACCAGACCGTCATTGTTGACATCTTCAAACTGGGTATGCCAGGCAGTGCTGGGGCGCAAGTCGTCTCCCTGGTAGGGACGGTGAGCCGTCACACCCTTGGCAAACGCCACATCCTTGAACGTTGCCTGGGCGGGGGCATCTTTCGGTGCCGCCGCAAGCGTTTGCAATTTGTTGTCGGCCATGCTGGTCAGGAAATATTCCTGGTAACCGTCAAAGTCGAGATCGTAGGCTGCGATCCCCATGCCCCAGATGCGCAATGGCCGCCAGCCTTCCTTCTCGGTGAACAAGGTAGGCTCCTTGCCTGGATCAACGTGCCAAAGCTGTTCCTGGCCACCTTCATAATATTCCCGGTCGTTGGAAATGCGTAAGGACGGTGTGCCCGACCTGTTCCAATCAGTAAATAGCATAGAGAGGGGACAGAAGCTGGGCTTCAGCGGCCAGGGTTTTGCGAACATCAATTGGGGTGCCCCCACGACCTGCGCTGGCCGGTGCAACCAGTTGTCGGTGCAGGATCCCCAGGGAGATGTTTCTTCCTTGCGGTCAATGTAGTTGCCAATGGCAATTGTTGGCCAGGTTGAACCCTTTTCCCAGGTGGCAGCGAGGGACGTTGACCAGCCGTCACCGCCTTCGAATCCCCAGCTTTCATTGGCGCGTTCGAACTTGCAATCACCCAAGCCGCGCATGACGACGTTCTCACCAACACGCAGCAACACGAGATCGGTTATGCCATCACTGTCAACATCGAGAGGATAGGCACCGGTCATCCTGTCCAACTCAAGTCCGCTGGTTTGAAGTTCAAAATGCAGGGCTTCGCCGCGCTTGGATTTGTTGCGATAGAATTTGGAAGGATTTTCGCCACCTGCCAAAAGCATGTCGGCAAAGCCGTCGGCATTGCAGTCAAAGGTGGCAACGCCACCACCTACCATGTATTCCCACTCTCCGGCATAGATACTATCGATGCCAGCGCTGGTTGTTTCCTCGACGTAACTGGGAATGGTGACGGGGCTTTCGGCAGCATTTGCATGGGCAAGCCCCATGAGCGCGGCTGTAGTCAAGGCAAGTCGTAATGACATCAGTCGCATGGCTATTTCCTCGTGCGCAGGGCGTTGGTGTAGGCAGCGATGCAACGGCCCTGTTCGAGTCCGCGTTCAATTGCTGAACGGAAATGGATGCCGCCGTACAATCTTGAGATACCCGCGTCATCGGCTGCGGCCCAAAAACTTGCGAATGTGCGGGGTTTCAGCCCATCGGGGCTGCCCGTATAGTCTTCGAAGGAGAAATTCTCACCAAAAAGGCTGGTCATGACGGTCGCTGCTGCGCCGGACTGGGTGCTGTGACCGCTGGGATATTCAGGAAACGGCGGGGTGTTGAGCAGTGGTTCCCATTTGGGGTCTATTATGCGTTTGATGTAGGTTATGGGACGCACGAGGTCATACTGGAATTTGGCCTGCCAGCATCCGATAAATGAATCCGCCAGGACCACACCCATGCGGGCCAAAACCTCAACGCTCTTGTCGAGATCAAGCTTGTCGCGCGCCATGATCTGCGTTGCAATTGAGATCCAGTGTCCCGGCGGCGTCATGGACAGCATTGGGTCATCGGACCAGAAACGGGCAATGGCGCGTTGCTCCGGCGTCAGTTTTTGCTTGGCGTCGTAAACTTCAAGTGCCTCCTTGTAGAAGACGGAACTCTTGTCTTCACTGTATTCAGGCGGTGGTGCCAACGGGCAGGAGTTGCTGGCAGGCATGATGAATGTGCGGTTGTTGCCCCAATTGGGCAGAAGCGGCTTCTGTTGCACGGCTATCAGGTTGGTTGGCACCCAATGGGCGGGTCCGGGGATCAGTTTATACTCGTCTTCGGGAAAGCCCATGTTGGTAACAACGGCGCCGCCATCATCCTTTGACCAGGCCAGAATATGTTCGGCAACAGCGCGTCCATACTCTTCGCTGCGGATTGCCACGTCGGGAGCAACACCTGCCGTTACTTCATCGCGCAATTTAGTTTCGAGTGTCGCCATCGCCCGCTGGCCAGTTGGCCCGGTGTGGTCAAAGAAATTCTGGGTGGCAAAGGCCATGGCGGCCTGGATCATGACAGCTTCGTCATAGGTCTTGCCCGCTTCGCGTTGGGGCACGTCCTTGAGGCCGTGCAATTGTCCGGCAAGGGTTTGGAGTTGCGACGGGCCGGTGGCTACCGCTTCAAATACAGTGACACCAATATAGGCGAATGAGCGGCTGGCTACGGGTGGGGAATAAGTTGCCGTATGGCGCACGAGTTCCAAAGCAAGCTTGTACCAGCGTTGCAGAACGTCCTGGGGCTGCAATGCCCCTGCCTGCGCAACAGGTACTCCAAGGAGAGCACCCCACGACAATAGTGCCACCACGGCCATTGCCAGCGTTCGACGTGTCGTTTTCATGTAAACCCCTGATATCAAGCCGGAACTGCCCCTGCAGCCCGTTGCAAATAAGCATATCTTGCGAGCCAAATACAAGAGGGGGTGGGACTTAGCCGCCTACGGACACATATCTCCCGAACACCCATCCCTTGGCGCCCGCGCCATAGATCACGCGCAGCCATTTGCCAGAACGCGAGCAGATTGAAACTTCGTTTCCGGTGTAAAGCCTGGTAATTTCGTTGAAGCCGGAACCTGGGCCGGTACGAACCGACAGGAAATTGTCGCCGTTGGGGTCGAGTCCCACGACACGGCCATAACCGTTGCAGGTGTCCACCTTGCGGCGAACCGGCGGTGGCTCGGGCTCGGATGCGTCAACACTGGCCTGCACTGGTGGCTTCGACTTTTTGCTGTTCCGCCAAGGCCAGCAGCTTTTCCTTTGCGGCCTGGGCATAGGGCGTATAGATGCCGGCCGGATATTGCGAGAGAAACACGTTCCACGCGTCTACCGTATCGATCGATTGAGACAGCTTGTAGGCCTGCTCTTCACTCAGCCCTGATATTGGCGGGGAAGGTTGCGGCACTTGGACCTGGGGCACAAAGATGACCGTTTGCTGGGTTGCAGGATCTGCCGGTGCGGTGGTCGTGGATGGTGAAAATGAAAAGTCCGAGGGCAGGTCGTCATAGTAGGCTGGCCGCTGTTCGTGACCCACAGATTTCGACAGCTTGTCAACTTCTTCGCGCACCGATGCTGCGAGATCACGAAGGGCCATGCCGGGTTTGTCAAAACGGCTGAGAAGTACCCGGGTGTAAACCGATGTGGGTGATGCGTCGCTGTCGTTCAGGCGGTCAAGGGCAGCCTGTCCAGTTCCGGCCGAATACATAATGAACGTTCCCTTCGGCGGCTCAACTGCACCCAATCCCCGGGTGCCGCCAAGTGAGCGCTTGCCGGCCTTGGCAAAGGGATTGTCACGACAGGCATCGACAATGAGAATGCGCACGCCTGCACCTTTTTCACCCAGCGTTTCAACCAGGGTTGCCAGGGGCAGGGACTCGGCCTTGAGCAAATCTATCTGGCCATTGCCAGGTTGCGGGATGTCGGCCGGCAGCAGGTAGTTCTGGCCCGCTATTTCAATGCCATGGCCGGAATAATGCACCAGGACTGTGTCACCGGGTTCGATTGCTTCATAAAGCTTGGCCAATGCCAGGTTCAGCGAACGACGGTCCGGGTTGAGCGACTTTGAGACCTGGAAGCCGAGGGTTGCCAGTTTTGCAGCAATGGCTTCAGCATCGCCCACCGCTTTTTCGAGCTTTGGAACCTCCTGGTAGTCGTTGATGCCAATCACCAGGGCCAAGCGCTTTTCGGCCAGCGCTGGATTGAACGCCAGGCACATGAACGCCAGACAGGCCACCATAAAACGGGTCATTTCGAAAGACCTTTCCCCATACCGGTTTCTCCTATCATCGGACAACCAGCTATGGATGCAACTGATATTTCACCATGGACTGGACTGTCTGAACGGCAGTTGAACGACACCGGGGGTGCTTTCCTTTTTGCCATGGCAGGTGCATTATTCATGCGGGGGTATTTATTTGGGCTGTACACATGCGCAACTGGTTGGCACTCATCTTGATTGGTTTTGGCATTCTCACCACTGTGCCAGCCCGTGCCGATGAGTGGGCGGATTGCCAGAGCGACGATGCAGGCACTTCGATCGCGGGCTGTACGGCTATCATCACGGCCAACAAGGAAACGAAGCGGGATTTGGCCACGGCCTATTTCAATCGCGGCCTGTCGCACAATGACAATGCCGATTATGACCTCGCCATTCCGGACTTTGACGAGGCCATCAAGCTGTTCCCGGAGTATGCCAAAGCTTTCAACAGCCGTGGCCTTGCCCATTACAAGAAGGATGACATCGAAGGTGCCATTGTTGATTACACCCAGTCCATAGCCATTGATGCCAAAAATTCACGGGCCTTCAACAACCGCGGCAATGCCTATGCCCGGAAGGGCGAGTATGATTCCGCCATTGCCGACTATGACCAGGCCATTGCGCTGGATGACGGTTATGAAAATGCCTTTTACAACCGGGGCCTTGCGCACAACAAGAAAGGCAATTTCGACAGTGCGATTTCCGATTTCAACCGCTCGCTTGAACTCGTGCCCAATGAGGGCCTCACCTACTACAATCGCGCCAAGGCCCATGAGGGCAATAATGACTGGCAACGTGCGGTGGAAGATTGGCAAAACGCCATTGCCAATCTGGCCGAGACAGATGAATCGCGGGGAGATGCCGTAACCTATCTGGCGACAGCCGAGGCAATGCGCAATCAGCAGAATGCCGGACCGGCCGTGGTCGTGCCCAATGGCGTAGGCGCCCGGATCGCCCTGGTGATTGGCAACTCGGCCTATCAGCATGTCGGCGCCCTGAGCAACCCCGGCAATGATGCAGCACTCATGACCGCGACGCTGGAAAAAGTTGGCTTCAAGGTCACAACTCTGATCGATGCGGACCAGTTGGCCATGAAAAAGGCCATGCTGGAGTTTGGCCGGCAATTGCGTGGCGGGGCCGATGCCAGCCTGTTCTACTATTCTGGCCACGGGCTGCAGGTGAAATCGGAGAACTATCTCATTCCGGTGGATGCTTCGATTGCTGACGAGGGCGAAGTGGATTTGCAGGCGGTTGCCGTCAACTCTTTCCTGCAAACCATGGATAGCTCGCCTGCCAAGGTGAAAATCGTGGTGCTTGATGCCTGCCGCAATAATCCCTTCGCCAGTTCATTCCGCAGCCTGTCACGGGGGCTGGCAACGGTCGACGCGCCAACTGGCACCTATATTGCCTACTCCACGGCGCCCGGCAACGTGGCCGAAGATGGTACCGGCAGCAACAGCACCTATACGGCAGCCCTGGCGGATTCAATCCTGCAGCCCGGCCTCACAATCGAGCAGGCCTTCAAGAAAACGCGAATTCAGGTGCTAACGGTCAGCGACCAAAAACAGGTGCCATGGGAGTCGAGTTCACTCACGGGAGATTTCTATTTCAGTCCGGCGAAGTGAAGTCTGCTACTCGCTCAGCCTTACGACCTGAACCCTGCGGTTTTCGGCGGCCTCGGGGTCGTTGGCGTTCTTGAGTTTCTCTTCGCCGAAACCGGCTGACACCAATTGCTGGGCTGGGATGCCGAAGTTTTGTTCAAGAAAATCACGGACTGCTGCTGCACGCTTTTCGGAGAGGGCCTGGTTATAATCATCGGCACCTTTTGCGTCCGTGTGGCCGCCGAGCAGATAGATGGAGCCCTTGAGCTTGTCGTTGGTAAGGGCCTGTCCCAATTTCATCAAGGCGGGTACGGCCTCGGCGCCGATAGCGGCCGAGTCAAAGCCGAAGTAGATTTCAAGGTCGATGGCGGGCAGGTTTGCCACTTCAATTACATCAACGACTTTCTTGCGCTCCTCAACGGTTATGCTGCGCGATGTCGTGGCCAGCGACTCGACGAAGGCCCTGTCATCAGCAGAAATGGTTGAACTGTCCGGTGAAAGTGAACGGGTCTTTGGTTTTGGCGTGAGCGCCTGGATTATGGCATCGGAAGTAATGGCTTCCTGGGCGGCAATTTCAGGGCCAAGGGCAGTGGTGGCGAATGCAACCAGAACTACCGCGAGAAAAGCATTTTTCATCGGAACCTCTCAATCCACTTCAATCTTCACGGCGGTGCGTCCCACGGCCTGGCCCAGTTGTTTCGGAGTTTTTGCGACCACGTCAATTTTCCGGGTGGCCACTGTACCTTTGCCCAGTTCGGTGAAGGCCTCTGCCGCATAGTCATGGGTGACGCCGGAAAGGGCGGTGCCGGACTCATCACAGATGGCGATCACGGATTCAGTGCCGCGATTGGAGAGCTTGAAATCAAAATTGGAGCCACTGTTGGGAAAGCTGAAGGCGGCATTGGCTTTTATGGCATTGTCCTGCTGGAACTTGTTGGGGAAGATGACCACGGCGTCACCTTTTGCATCGACATTGACAAGGGTCAAATGGCAATCCCTCGACGACGTTACCGTGAAGATGGGCTTGTCGCCCACGGAATAGTGGGATTTGTCGGCATATAGCTCGAGGCCAATGCCTGCGCCGTGGTCGGTGGGAGTAACCTTGGCTACAGTCACAGCTTGCTGCGTTGCGTATGGCGGAATGAATTGGCTATCGATGATGTTTTCGACCAGCCCACCAAAAGCTGTTTCAAATTCGTCGCGCTGTACGGTGCCTTGTTGCAACCTGGTGACCAACAGCGCGCCCACGCCCCCTGCCATGGACATGCTTTTTTCCAGTTCATCGGCGGAAATGCCGAATTCAGCGGCGGCGGATTTGAGGTCCAGTTCCCGCTCATAGCGGTCAGACAGGGCATTGATCATTTCAACCTTGTTCAGGTTTGTGTCTGGGTCAACGCCGGAGCGCTTGAGCGCATCCTGGAAGCGCGCGCGATCGCCCTCAATGACCTTGTCCATTTCATCATTAGTGGGGTGCAGGGCTTTTACGGCTTCACGAACTACTACGGGGAACACCTTTATCTTTTCAACCTGCGCGCGGATTTCATCTTTTGCATTGCGCATGCCGTGGTCGTGGCAGCCCATGCAGGATATGCCGTTTGTAACCTGCAGGTCCTTGCGGCTCAAATCCTGAACAATGGCGGTTGGACCCTTATCCAGGGCTTCGCCCGTTGCCTTGTTCAGGTAATAGGCCTGGTAGCCGTTGGGCAAATTGAAGATGGTTTCGCCGCCATCATGGGCAAAACCGAATTCGCCACCGGGACCAAGGGGGAATTCAAACAGGCTTTGGCGACCGCTGTTGCCGGCAAAATCATAGGACGTCCACAGGGCACCTGTTGAAATCGCATGGCGCTCAATCAGCCGGTTGTTGCGCGATACCCCCGATTTCTGGAAACCGGCGCGCTTGGCCACGAAATCACTGATGTTCTTGGTCACATCAACCGACAGAAGAATTTGCAATTCCTGGAATGTGGCCGGCAGTCTCAAAATCGCGTTGTAGAGGGGAGGTCGCGAGGCCGTAAACGCCAGCCAGTCGCCGCGCACCAGTGGAATCTTCGTATTGGTTCCCTGGGCCACGAAGTCGTAGGCGCTGCCGGTGGGCCTAAGACCATAAGGGTATTGGCTGGCAATCAGCTCCCATACTTCAGGCGTCCAACCCAAGTCCTCAAGGTTGAAGCGCAGAATTGTCTTGTCATCATCAATGGCTGCCAGCGCCAGCGGATCAGAACTGTCGCTCAAGCTGTTCAGAAGTTTCGCGGTTGCCTGGCGGAAAACCTCCAGCTCGTGGGGGTCGGAGCAATTGAGGGCCAGATTGGCAAGCGTGATGTAGCGGGCACCGCTGCGGCGGTGATCAGGCAAGGCTCCCAAGTCTTTTGATATTTTTTCATAGGAAGATGAGTAAGTACCGTCGCCCGTGTAGCAGGCCTCGCCGCTGGATTGCTTGGCACCGTCAAGCCAGGCACGCAGGGCTTCAATATCTTCTGCACTGGGAGATGGCTTGTCGAGGCTGCCGTCCTGATAGACGTCGTAGGGCATTTCCTTGTTAACGATCAGCTGGAAAATACGTGACCCATCGGCATTGCCTGGCTTGGTGCGCGAAGCATCCGCCAGAAGCTGGTCAAGTTGCATGACATTGCCAAAATTCTTGGCGGGCTTTTCGCGACCGCCGGCCAATTTTCCCGCCTGGTGGCAGCGGGCGCAGTTCTTATCAAGTGCTGCCTGGGCTTTGGCTTCGATATCGCCATTTGGGGCGTAGATGGCAGGCGGCGCGCCTTGCGAATGGCCGGAAACCGCAAACAATGCGGGCGTTGCGGCGAGGGCGACCGCGGTCAGGCACGTGGTTGCCAGAGTTTTGGAGAGGTGGGGAAATTTCATGCGCGTTGGTTCCTGCCGAAGTAAGGTCAAACTAAAAACCGCAGATTTAAGAATTGAACACTAGCGATAACTGGCACGCCTTAGCAACCATTTCCGTGTCCCTTGCGCTGTGAGCTACGCCGCATTGCAGCAAGGTTTGAAGTTAGCGCTGGCCGAAAAACCGGACCAGAGCTAGCTTGGGCCGATGATTCTGGGATGCATTGCTGATGATTTTACAGGTGCCACGGATTTGGCGAACACGCTGACCCGGCGCGGCATGCACACTGTTCAAATCATCGGTGTTCCACAGGGCGTTGCGCCTGGTGCCGATGCCATTGTTGTTGCCTTGAAGTCACGCACCATACCCGCGGCAGAGGCAGTTTCCCAGTCGTTGATGGCACTTCGTTGGTTGAAGCTGCACGGTGCACGGCAGGTCTACTTCAAGTACTGCTCCACCTTCGATTCAACAAATGCCGGCAACATTGGTCCGGTGGCGGATGCGCTGCTCGAGGAACTCGGTGAAAGTTTTACGGTGGTTTGTCCGGCTTTCCCGGAGAACGGCCGCACCATTTTCATGGGTCATTTGTTTGTGGGTGAGGTTCTGCTGTCGGATTCCAGCATGCGCAACCATCCGCTAACTCCCATGCATGATTCAAATCTGGTAAATGTCATGGGGCGCCAGACGCCGCACAAAACGGCTCTCGTGCCATACAGTGTCGTGAAGCACGGGCCTGCCGCCATATCGGACGCATTTGCCAAACTGCAAGGGTCAGGGGTTCGCCATGCGGTTGTTGATGCAATTGAGGATGCTGATCTGATTTCGCTGGCGGTCGCATGCAAGGATTTGGGCTTGATCACGGGTGGATCTGGGGCCGCGATCGGGCTGCCAGAGAATTTCAGACTGCAGGGTCTCTTGCCAAAGCGAAGTGGAGCCCAGCACCTGCGGGCGGTCGGTGGTCGCGGTGTCGTGCTGTCGGGCAGCTGTTCAACGGCAACCCTGGCGCAGGTCGCTGAAATGAAAAAAATTTCTCCGTCTTTCATGC